>CANCOG010000107.1 GCA_947379685.1 Flavipsychrobacter stenotrophus
GAAGTCTTTATTTTTTAAAATTATCTTAATTCTCCACCTCATACATCTCCCTCACCATATTTGTGCTTTGCACCACCAGCAGTATTTTTTCGTCGAGCTTATTGACGGCTTCTTCCATGTATTGCAGGTTTTCTTTGGGTGATTCGTAGTCATCATCCCTTATGAGGTTCATAAAGCCCATTATTATGGAAAGCGGGCCGCGGAATTCGTGGGCCTGGGTAAATGCGATGTCGCGCAGTACGCTGTTTTGTTTTTCTATTTGCTGGCTTTTTTGTTGTATCAGTTTCAGGCACAGCTCGAGTTCCATGAGGTGTATGGCCTGTTTGGCAAGTAGGCCCAACATTTGCCGCTTGCTTTCTGGCAGTTCTTTGGAGTGGTCGTCAAACACACAAAGAGTTCCGACATTCTGTCCGTCATCGGCCGCGAGTGGTGCACCTGCGTAAAAACGAATATGTGGTGCCTCGGCTACCAGAGGGATATCGGCAAAGCGCTCATCCTTTGTAGGGTCGGGTACCACCAATACATCAGAATCCATAATAGTATAGGTACAAAAAGAGGAAGCCCGTGGCATCTGAAAAACGTCCAGTCCCTTTGATACCTTGAACCATTGGGTGTCGTCGTCTATCAATGTAATAAAAGCAACTGGCGTTTCGCAGAGTTTGGCCGTCAGGGTGAGAATATCTTCCAGTCCCTTGTTTAAGTCAAAATTGTATTGTTCAAAACGTTTTACCGATTTTAGTCTTTCTAATTCGTTTACTATCATGTTACGGGTATTGGAATGGTTTACGAATGATTTCTTGCGCTGTGTTTTGTAGCCCTTGATAAAGTTACAATTTAATGTATCAGACTACATAGGCGGGGAATAGAAAACACTTAGCCGCTACACATACGAATGAAACCAGTATTTGGATTTCCCGGGGTCTATTTTTTTTGAAAAATTATAGCATTCATTTTTGTTTCATTTTAAATCGGACCACACGTCAGGAAGAATGGCAGGGGAATATGTGTTTTATTAGTTTAAGTAAGTAATGCAAATTAATGGAAACGAGTTTTTTATTCAAGAAAATTTGATCAGTTTTTTACGACTTAGCCATAAAGACATGCAATATGGATTGGTGTTTTTCGTTTGAAAGCGGGTGCTTTCTTTTATGTCATTTTATATAGCATCGCCCCTTTTGCATAAAACCGTTATTTTAGCACCATGAAGCAATTGATCTTATCTGTTTTATTATTTGCAGCACTGACATCGGATGGACAAACCTATTGGCAACAATATGTGAAAACAAAAATTGATGTTCGGCTGGATGATCAGGCGCATTGTCTTCATGCTACCGAGGAGCTGGAATACACCAACAATTCCCCGGATACGTTGATGCACATATACATGCACCTGTGGCCGAATGCCTATAAGCATGACCATACGCCTTTTGCAAAACAACTAGAACTAAACGGCAATACAAATTTTTATTATTCAAAAGAAAAGGACAAAGGGTATATTGACAGCCTCGATTTTTCCGTGGATGGCCGCAGCGTTGAACATTTTGTAACAGAAGCGACGCCTGATATTGCCCGGCTTGACCTGGTAAAGCCATTGTTGCCAGGGCACACTATAAAAATCAGTACTCCGTTCATGGTGAAAATCCCTAAGATATTTTCGAGGCTGGGGCATACCGGGCAGGCTTATTTTATTTCTCAATGGTTTCCGAAGCCCGCAGTATATGACAGCAAGGGCTGGCATCCTATCTCGTACCTGGATCAGGGTGAGTTCTTCAGCGAATATGGATCCTATGATGTCTCTATTACCGTTCCTCGAAACTATATTGTAATGGCTACCGGTAATTGCTCCGACGCTACAGAAAATGCATGGCTGGACAGCCTTTCTAACGCGGCATTGACGGGTGATACATTATATAACAATTATACGCCAGCCAGCGAAAGGGCAATGAAGACAGTACATTTTCATGAAGAGAAAATTCATGATTTCGCATGGTTTGCCGACAAGCGCTGGATCGTGCGGAAGGATACGGTTCAATCTCCGGGAAATGGGCACGTCATAACGACCTGGACAGCATTTTTACCGTCCTTTCAGAAAACCTGGAAAAAAGGGACGACTTATCTAAAGGAAACTGTATTGCATTATGGCAAGTGGGTTGGAGACTACCCATATAACACAATAAAGGCGGTTCTTGGCGATATGCGGGCCGGTGGCGGCATGGAGTACCCGACGATTACAGTCATCGACAAATCAGCTAATTCTAATTTTAAAACGGTAGTGATTCATGAGGCCGGGCACAACTGGTTCTATGGTATGCTCGGCAGCAACGAACGAGACCATGCCTGGATGGATGAAGGTATGAACACCTTCTACGAGAAGAAGACAACTGCTGCCTTGCCAGATAGCGGCATAATAGCCAAAATGGGTAAGCTTAATGAAGACCTGTTATATTATGAGCTCGCTTCTACTCATAAAGATCAGCCAATCGATTACACAGCCTCTAATTATACCAAGCTGAATTACGGTATAGATATTTATTATAAGACATCCATCATGCTTAGTTTGCTGGAGCAGTACATGGGGGAGGAACAGTTTGGCAAGGGGATGAGGTATTATTTTGAGACGTGGCACTTTAAGCACCCAATGCCCGAAGATTTCAGGGCATGTATGCAAAAGAACAGTACCAAGTCGCTGGACTGGTTCTTTGATGGTATCCTGAACACGGAAAAAAGGATTGACTTTACAATTACAGGAGCTAAAGTAGAAGGTGATAAGACAATAGTTAATATAAAGAATAACAGTGGATTAGCATCTCCGGTTAGAATTGAAGCCTATAATAATGATTCGTTGATCGGCAGTGGCTGGACGGAACCATTTGCCAATAAGACTTCACTTTCGCTCCCGGTTGCCAATGCAACAAAATTTAAGATTGACAAGTTTGCGCCCGATGCCAAGTCGGCAAACGATGTGTTTAAGATGAACGGAATGTTTCATAGGTTTTCACTTAAAGTGAAGCCATATGCAGGACTGAACATGTCGGAGCAGGAAAAGTTATTCATAGCACCAGCGGGCGGCTACAATCTGTACGATGGAAAAATGGTTGGACTGTTGTTCCATGATCTTACGGTTCCGGAAAACCGGTTCAGATTTGCTATAACACCTATGTATGGCTTTGGCAGCAAGCTTCTGGAGGGAGCAGGCTCGGTTGGTTATTTATGGTATCCCGAGGGCGCTGTAAAAGAAATCATGCTACAGGGCGATGCCAAAACTTTTCACTACAACGAAACCCGTATTGGTCTTTCCGAACCATTGTATGCCCGTTTTATGAAATTTGCAGGTTCCTTGAACTTCACGCTCAATCAGGATAGCCATTTAAGTACAGTTACACGGATGCTGTCACTGAAGGGCTATAGCATTCAGGAACAGGATTTTTCATTTGGCACGGAAACAAAATTGGTGAATACACAAAAAATGTACGGTCTGCTCCGTTATGCGCACGAAAATGACCGCACGTATAATCCGTTCAGCTACATTGCTGAAGGGCAATTGGGTGCCGATTTTGCTAAATTCAGCCTGGAAGGAAGGGCTCGTGTGGACTATAATGTCAAAAAGAAGTCGTTATACGTAAGGGCATATGCAGGTAAGTTCATACCCATCAGCAGTGACCCGGGTGTATATCAGCGATATATCCTTAATGCCAGCTACTCTGGTATCGATGATTACCTGTATGATGGTACTTACCTGGGCAGGAATGCGACTAATCATATACCAGCGCAGCAAATTTCAATACAAGAGGGTGGTCTCAAGGTGCCTGTGGCTGATAATGTAGGCAGAAGCGATAATTGGTTGGCCACCATCAACCTGGCTACTGATCTTCCACTTGGGAAATGGCCAATCCGGTTATTCTTAGATGCCGGGCTGACACCCAACTTTAATCCTTCCATACAGCACAACAGCAGTACGTCCCTGTTATATGACGGTGGGGTAGAGGTGCATTTTATCAAAAATCTGTTCAGTGTTTATGTGCCCATTATCATGAGCAGCGACTTTCAGAACTTTCTTAAGGACAGTTACGGGAACAAATCGTTTGCCCGTGGCATTTCATTTACCTTCCAGTTGCAGAATACCAATTGGCTGAAAATGCCATCGAAGGTGTTGAAATCGGTGGTGAATTGATGTGAATTTAACCTAATTGCTGGGGGGGGGATTTTCTTAATTTGTCAGGCAAGTCTAAAACGGCTTCAACTTCCCCTTTTTTAGCTTGGTCTTGAATTCATCCAAAGTATCAGTTCCCTTAATGTCAATTCGTCTTAGCTCATAAATATCTGTAGCTGGTACCTCACTTACCTGGTTACCTATTCTATAAGCTGCTTCAATGCCCAGTTGCTTAAAAAAGGTTTTCATTGCCTGGCTTTTGGCAGCATCTTTAGGCCGGGCGCCATAGGGATAAGCAAGGATTTTTTGATATTGGAGGCCACTGGTTTTGAATTGATCAATGGAATTTTTCATCACTTGCTGGATTTCGTCGAGCGTCAGTTTGTTGAAATCTTCATGATGATATCCATGCAAACCAAGCTGAACAACATTTGTGTCGAGTTGCTTAAGTTCTAGTAACGTCATTTTTTTTTCTGGATAATCACTTTCATTAGAAGCTGTAATTTCCAGTGAATCAGCAATAATGAAAAAAGTTGCCGGCCAATTAAGTTCTATTAGTAATGGGTAAACGTATTGGTAGTTATTGAGGTAGCCATCGTCGAACGTGATCAGGAAAGATTTTTCGGGGAATGATCTTTTACCCGACCGCATGATGGAAAGGTACTCCTGCTGTGAAAGCGGGGAATAGCCTTCACCTAGCATCCAGGCCCATTGCTCCCTTAGTTTTTCTGGGGTAATAGTGAGCGCATCATTAATCCCCGGCCAAACTTTATGGTACATCAGCACAGGAATTCCCTTAATGGAAGGAAGCAGCCAGCTTAAATTCATTGGGTAAATTTACGAAATGTGATCTTGTGCGAATTAGTTTATTTGGGGAAACTGTAATTTTCGGCGTTCAATTCTGCATCAGGAGCCTTTCAGCCGCATTTTATACTCCTTGGAATACAATCTGATCTTCGTGTATTTTATGAAGCTTTCGTACGATATGTTTTTGCAAAGAACGTACCCCCAGTATCCATCGAGAAAGCCCAGCCTGATGATATAATGGTAAAAAAAGTTCCACCTGGGGCCGAAGATGATTTTGAGCACCGAAATAGAAACGCCCTTTTCGGCATTGTACTTGGCCGCCAGTTCGGTGTACAACTGTATTTTCCGGCTGTGTTCTGATATGGTGTTGTAGCTATGGTGTAAAAGGTCTCCCTTAAGAAAACCAATATGTGACTTATTGCTGTGCATTTCAAAGCCTTCATGAACCTTGTTATGATTAATGCTGCCCTTGGTTTTATTCAGGAAACGGAGCTTGGGTTGGGGGTACCAACCGCAATGTTTGATCCATTTACCACAATAATTGGTGAGTATGTTAAAGCTGTATCCGTCGAATTCCGGGTGTTCTTTCGCTGCCAGAATGCTTTGCTGCAATTCGGGTGAAAGTATTTCGTCGGCATCAATAGAGAGTATCCATTCGTTGGTGGCCAATTCAATTGCAAAAGCTTTTTGATCACCAAATCCCATGAATTTTTTATAATATATTTTTGCTCCCAGGTTTTGAGCAATAGTTACGGTATTGTCAGTTGAATAGCTGTCAACCAATATGATTTCGTCAACTACCTTGCGAATGGAGTCGATACAAATGGCGATATTCTTCTCCTCATTATAGGTTATGATTACTGCAGATATCTTAATCATATTAATCAGATTTAGTGATAAGGGTTCACAATCACAATGCAAAAACTGCGCCAAAATTTGAAGTCTGACCAGTTTTTTCGGTAAACATAATATGTTAACGCCGGAAATAGAAAAGTATTGTTGTTTCCAGATTTAGCCCGATCCATATTATATTTGTGGCTATCCAAATAATGGACCATGAACATTGAGGAATTGCGTTTGTATGCGCTATCGAAAGAAGAAGCGGAGGAAGGATTCCCATTTGGCGAGGAAACGCTTGTTTTTAAGGTAAATGGCAAGATATTTTTGCTGGTTGGTCTGGAAAGCCACCCACTGCAGTTCAATGCTAAGTGCGACCCGGACAGGGCAATTGAACTTCGGGAGGAATTTCCGTGCATTATTCCCGGTTATCATATGAATAAGAAGCACTGGAATTCAGTAATTGTTGATGGCACTCTAACTAATAAACAGCTCCGGGAATTAATCGACCATTCTTATGATCTGGTCGGCAAGAAGAAATCGAGAGCGAAATAGGTTGGTATTTATTGCGCAGTCGTACAATTTTACAATCTTTATGGCAATCGTTTTGGAGTACTAAAAGTTTGCCATATCTTTAGCCCTTTATAACCACATACGTTCAACAACACTAAATATCCAATTATGATGCAAAAAAAGATATTCATACTTTGTCTTGCGCTTTCTATGATTAGCTTTATCCCTTACACTCATGCCCAGAAAGGTAAAAGTGAAATTTCAGTGGCCTATGGCTACTGGAGTGCATATTCACTTATAAATGGTACCCCATATAGTGCTTCATCGGGAGTTGGAATGCTGAATTATAAATATTACCTCGGCACAAAGTTTACTTTAGGTATGACAGTTGGATATGAAAACATAAGCGACCTAGGCAGCTACTTCACTTTTGCACCCGAGTTTTCCTATACCTATATGGACACTAAGGATGACCGCATCAGATTGAAATTGTATGGTGGTGGCGGTTTCGGTATGACGATCTTCGATGACTTCAATACTTACAGCAATGTTTACGCGCATCATTACGATGAGTCGGGTCCAAAAGTAACCGGATATGTTTCACCTATCGGTATGCGTATTGGCCGCAAACTGGGTGGTTTTGTTGAACTTGGTTTTGGTTACAAGGGCCTTGTACATGGCGGTATCTCTTATCGCTTCCGTACTGCTCACCACACGCACCAGCCGGAAACAGACAAGAAATAGTTTATTTTAAATACCAGCGATTTTATCAATAGAAGCAGCCAGTTTTCTGTCTGCTTCTGTTATTATATTCCCTTTGTCATGGGTATTTAGCCAAATTTCCACTTTATTGTAGGTGTTGTGCCAGGTAGGGTGGTGGTCCTGCTTTTCAGCTGCAAGTGCAATGCGGGTCATGAACCCAAATGCTTCATTGAAATTTTTGAATGTGAAGCAACAGTATAAACAATTGTCTTTTTCTTCCCAGGCCATAGCTTGTAATTTTTGAAACCTAAAGGTAACCCCTCCTCTCCGATTTAATACGGCGATTTATCAATATTTTTGTTGGCATGAAAACGCTTGGCCTTATTGGTGGCATTAGTTGGGTGTCCACTATCGACTATTACCGTTACATCAATGAGGGAATTAATGAACGCCTCGGCGGGGTGAATTTTGCCAGTTGCATTATTTATTCATTCAACTATGCTGAGATCATTGCCCGAAATAATTCAGGGGATATAGAAGGAACCTATAAGCTGCTGGTAGATGCTTGCCGGCACCTGATCAGCAGTGGGGCCGAGGGGCTAGTATTATGCGCAAATACCATGCACATGTATGCCGCAAGACTGCAAGCTGAAATTTCGGTTCCTTTGATCCACATAGCCGAGGCTGTTGCCTTAAAGATCACGGAACAAAATTTGAAAACTGTCGGCCTGCTAGGAACAAAATTCACCATGGAGCGAGATTTTTTCAAAGAGAAACTTACAGCCCAAGGTATCAACACGATTATTCCAACTCCAGCAGACCGTGATTTTATCCATCAGACCATTTTCGATGAACTGGGCAAGAACATCTTTCTGCCGTCGACACGCGAAAGGTATATCAACATCATTAGGGCACTGATAAGCGAAGGCGCTGAAGGTGTGATACTCGGTTGCACGGAAATACCATTGCTTATCTGTCCGGCCGACGTAACTATACCAGTATTCGATACCACCAAAATTCATGCGGAGGCCGCTGTGAATTTTATGTTGTCTTAGACGTCCTCACATGTTTGCCTTCATGTTCATGGTGATTGGACAATTATTGTACAATATCTTTGCCTTATGCATCAGTTAGTAATGGCCACCAATAATGCAGGCAAGATCAGGGAGATCACCTCAATGTTGGATGGGATAGAAGTATTGTCATTAAAGGATATCGGGTTTACAGCAGAGATACCCGAGCCCTTTTTTACGTTTGAAGAAAATGCACTGGAAAAAGCCTCTTCCGTACATCAGTTTTCTGGCAAGAATACCTTTGCCGATGATAGTGGCATATGTGTAAATGCCCTCAATGGGGCACCCGGGGTTATCAGTGCTCATTATTCCGGTACCCGGGATGACGAACAAAACCTCCAACGTGTATTACAGGAATTGCAAGGTGTAACTGAGCGCTCCGCCTTTTACAAAGCTGTCATCTGCCTCATTTGGAATGAAGAAGTGTACTATTTTGAAGGTGTATGTCACGGGCGCATTACAGAAGAGAAGATAGGCGACGGCGGATTTGGTTACGATCCTATTTTTATCCCAGATGGCTACAGTGAAACATTCGGTGAATTACCTTTAAGTATTAAGAATCAGATAAGTCATAGGGGGATTGCGGTAAGGAAGATGGTGGCGTTTTTGTCTGAAGTAAAAGATTAGTTCTTTGTCCGCAAGGCATCATTTTATTACCAGCATTTTTTGCGTTGAGGATACTGTGCCGTTTACTACAATATTGTAGTAGTACATCCCGGTCTGCAATTGCGAATTATCCAACAGAATAAATCCAAAACGGTTGTCGACCCTGTAGGTTTGGATCTTTTTGCCTGTGGAAGTAAACAATTGCAGTTCACCTTTTGATTCACCCTCGGGAAGCGTAAATGTGATTTTGACCTGATTGGCAGATGGATTGGGAATAGGTTTCGTAATAATGATGTCGGGATTATCTGTTTTTGCCAGCCCCGGTCCGGTACCGCAGGCGGTGCATGGTATAGTGCCCGGCAAGTCGTAAATATCGATACTGCCTGGAGTAGATACAATTGCTTTGAATACACCAGGCGAGGCTTCCTGAACCCTGAAAAACTTTGATGCATTAACAATGGAATCGGTTAGTGTACCATTTTCATTAATTATGTATAATTTTCCAGACATGTATGAACCTACCTGTTCATAAAATATTGCTACTTCTAAAAAAGTGTCGTTATTGAACAGAGATTCGGAGGGATAGAAGAATCCAAGCGGTGAAGTAGGGTTATTGATATCGTTATTTGGACAATATCCAGGTATCGCCGGGCATGGAATTTCTTTCCAAAAGCTGTAATCGGGATTATAAAATCTGATGGTGTCGGGTGTAGTCGTGGTATGGTGGATCGGTGTGACGAGTATTTTTTTGCCAGAACGGGTTAGCTCCACAATCTCAGACATCGTAACGTATGGATTTGTATTAGGAAAAGAATGCCCAAAGGACATTTGCGCACTGGCAGCCTGGCAAAAGCAAATGAGTATAATAATAACAAGTAGCTGCTTTTTCATATTCATATTTTTTGGAAAGGTATGAATATTTTTTTAAAAGTTAGCTTCTCTGGTTACCTATTTCCTTAGCTATGGTGCCAGCCTGCACTTACTCCAGCTTTCATTTTCTTCAAGGGTAAAGTGTACCCGGTCGTGCATGCGGTTGCTGCGGCCTTGCCAGAATTCTATTTTTTGGGGAACAATAGAATAACCGCCCCAATGAGGTGGGCGAGGTATGGCACCGCCCGAAAATTGCTTTTCAAAAGCAGCATAATTAGATTCGATGATTGTTCTGTCGCTGATCACTTGACTTTGAGGCGATGCCCAGGCGCCAAGCCGACTGCCTTCAGGACGGGAATGGAAATAAATGTCACTATCGAGCACATCTATTTTCTTTGCGATCCCCTCTACGCGTACCTGTCTTTCCAGTTCCTTCCAGAAGAATAAGAGTGCGACCTCAGGATGGCTTGCCAGGTCATGGCCTTTTGCACTTTCATAGTTGGTGAAAAATGTAAACCCACCGTTTTCAATGCCTTTAAGTAAGACTATTCGCGCATGCGGTTTCCCCAAAGCATCAACCGATGCAAGGGTCATTGCATTAACTTCGCTGATTTCGGCAGCATGTGCTTCATCAAACCACTTCTGAAAAAACGCTATCGGATCATTGCCAGTAACTACCTCATCGAGTGCAGCCAGACTGTAATCGTGACGTATATGTGCAATATGAGATTGGTTGTGGGACAAGATGTATTATTTACTGTCTTCTGAACCCAGGTACTTTACCATAACATAGACCAGCTCTATTGTTAATAAAATAGAAAAAACCCACATAAGGGTTGGGCCTACATTCTTGTTGATGTTATCGTAAAATGCACCGAGAATTAAATTGTTCATGTTCGTGAATTTGCGGCTGCAAGATAAGCCGATAAGTTGAGAAGTGGAAATGCAAAAGGGCAAAAAAGTAGAAAAATGGACTTGCAAACCGATTAACCATGCATTGTGTCCTTAAAATTTAGGCGTATAAGCATAACAGTTTTTCGTATTTAAAAATGAAAAACCAGGAAATGCTGTTCGTTTGCTCTTTTGTAATTATCTTCATTCTAAATTCCGGGCAGTAATGCTATTACGTCATGTACCATTTTTAAAATCGGTATTCATATATTCTTTTACTGCTTTTGGCGGGCCTCAGGGGCATATGGGTATGATGGTGAAGACGTTCGTGCAAAAGAGAAAGGATGTTACGGAAGATGAACTTCTGGAAATGAACGCCTTTTGCCAAATGCTGCCGGGGCCTTCATCAACGCAAACGGTGGCGCTCATTGCCATGAAAAGGGGAGGAATACCACTTGCATGCATCACGTTGTTGCTTTGGGTTTTTCCTGCGGCACTCATCATGGGGCTGTTTTCTTTTCTTATATATTATTTCAGTCCGGAGTCATTACACGAATACAAGAATCTGCCACTCAATTTATTTGCATTCATCCAGCCTATGTCGGTGGGGTTTGTTTGTTATGCCGCAGTGCGCATGATGCAAACCAGTATAAGATACATAGCTACCACGGGCATAATGATTGGCAGTATAATAGCCACTGTGGCTTTGCAATCGCCGTGGATCTTTCCCATTCTTTTATTGGTTTCCGGTACTTTAAGTAATTTTAGTAATAAGCGTATCCCGGGCACACAGCAAAAACCCAAGCGCATTAACTGGATCAACTTGTGGCTTTTCGCATTACTGTTTATTTCCGCAGGAGTACTCAGTGAACTGGCCAGAACCCAGCACTGGCAGCATGAGGGGATCTATCATCTTTTTGAGAATTTTTACCGTTTTGGAACCATTGTTTTTGGTGGCGGCCAGGCGTTGTTGCCCATGATGTTGTATCAGTTTTCCGGGACACAGCTACACGCACATGCCGAAGCCGTTGTAACCTCGCAGCAATTGCTCACTGGATATGGAATGGTACAGGCTGTTCCAGGGCCGGTATTTTCAGTGTGTTCTTATGTAGGAGGGCTGGCAATGAGTCAATCGGGCAATTTATGGCAGGTTATTGGCTGTGTTACAGCCACGACAGCTGTGTTTTTGCCCAGTACTTTGCTCTTG
>CANCOG010000108.1 GCA_947379685.1 Flavipsychrobacter stenotrophus
GGTTAGGCCTCCTTCACGCAACGCCGCAATTTTTTGTTTGCTGTCTGCTGCAAAAAAGGTGATAGCGGGGTAATTGAAATTGGTCGTTTGGTGCAGCCCAACAACGCTTAGTCCATCTGAAATAATGGCCCACGGGTAGGGAGACGTGAATTTGGAAATTGAGGAAAAACCAAGCAATTGCCAGTAGGCAAGTGATTTTTCGAGATCGGCTACAGGGTGGGCGAATTCCCCAAACATGCCACAGGTTTTGTTTACATATTTTTCAGGGTTAAAGTAGTCCTGCGGCGACATTTTTAACATTGTCGGGCCTGCAGGCTGTGTAAACCCTTCAATTATGTTCACCAGCGAAATTGTCAGGTCATCGGGCGACTTAAATACATACCTTTTTACCATGTCAGTTGCTTTCGGCCTGAAGGTGAACTTGATTCCTTTTTGTTCCAGGTCGGCTACCACGTTTTCAATATCCTTTACGTAATACGTGAGCGCTATATATGATGCCGGGTCCTTACGAAGCATAATAAGCACGGCCCCATCCGCTATCTGTATCCATGGAAATGGCCAGTCGGCACGAAATACCTCACTGAAACCCAATTTGGAATAATACTCAAAGGACTGTTCTAGGTCCGGCGTGGTAATAGTAAAAGCGGTTATTTCGCCGAGGATTGGGGTGGGAAGTTGCATGATATGTTTTTATTGGTTTAAAATATTAGTTTGTATTAATTGGTTTTTGGAGTGATGCTTATCAGTAATGCCTTATTAGGCAACAGGATTTACTAGATTTTTGTCAAGGTCCTTCTTCCTGCAAAGCGCTAATGCCGATATTGCCGATGCAACAATGCCAATCAAAAATACGGTGAGTGCCATAATTATAAACTGGAAGTATACATTGCCGAACATCGCCTTAGCCTGCTCCATTTCTTTTAATTTGGCTTGTGCCGCTTCTGTAGGCATGGAAGCAAGAATGTGCTGTTTGCTGTAATTATAGTATTTTTCGGTAAAGCCAGGGTCAATAAATTTTACATATACAACGTCGAAAACACCAAAAGCTATTGACGGAATCAGAACGATCAGCAACCCTAACTTGAATGCCTGAAGGTAGGAAACAGTGCCTCCATTTACTTTATCACGATATTGTTTTATACCGAAGAATACAAAGATCATAGACAATATTATATTCAGGTACCCAGCCGTTTCCTGTTTATCATAGTCGCTGGCGGACCGGAATACCGTGAAACTTAAGAAACCAGCAATTACCAGTAACAACCCGGAGTACAGTCCGTAACGAAATGCAGTTTGCTTCATTTTTCAATTATTTTGAATCACAAAAGTAGATTGCCAGTGTTCTTTTTTGTTCATACTAAAGTATGAATTTACTCCTCCTTTCGGATGATTCTATATGATATTCAGCTCCTTAGCTATTTTTACCGCTTCCGTTCGCCGCCGCGCATTCAACTTTACCAACAGGTTCGATATATGTGTTTTAACTGTACTTTCTGATATGAATAATTTCTGGGCGATCTCTGCATTTGATAAACCGAGTGCTGCTTCGCAGAGTACGTCATGCTCTCTTTTGCTAATGCCCATTTGTTCGATCAGTGTTTTGTCAGCTGGCTTGGTCTCGATAACAACAGAAGGAGGCGCCAAAAGCGTTGTGTTTTCATGGTCGCTGGGAACATGCTGCACAATGACATGTTGCCGACGGGAATACAAAATACCGATCACCAGGAACAACAATGAAAAAACGCCAACTAAGACTTCGACAGGTAAGGTGTCTTTTATTATCGCAACTTTTGCCATCTGGAACAGCACAAGACTGCACAGACAAATAATGCCAAAGGTGATGACGATATTTCGCATAAGACAAATGTAGAAAAAGGATCCAACTTAGCAGGTCGCTGGTATTAATAAGTAGGGGGCTAAAGCCACTTAAAGTGAGAATTGTCGTTCAATTGAATGTGTTTTGCCCATTTTGGGTTTTTCCTTTTTCCTTTAGACTTAACACTAGTGCTCCTTGGGGGCCAGCGGATGTATCGTTAATTTGACCCGTTGTATGCGCATTTTATCCAATGCCATAACAGTAAACTCGTATTGCTCAAATCGCACCGACTCATTAACGGCCGCAAACCTGCCTCTTATTTCCAGAATAAGCCCAGCCAGGGAATCGCTTTCGCCCTTGCAGGCATCGAATGTATCTGATGGTTCACCAATGATGCGGCAAACATCATTTATGAGCATTTTGCCTTCAAATATGTAGGTATTGTTATCTATTTTTTTGTAATTTAGATCGTCTTCGTCAAATTCATCACGAATATCGCCGATGATCTCTTCCATTATGTCTTCCAGGGTTATGATGCCAGACGTGCCACCAAACTCATCTACCACCATAGCAAAGTGGATCCTCTTTTGTTGAAACTCCTTCAAAAGGTCCTCGATCAGTTTTCCTTCGTGTACAAAGTACGCAGGCCTTATGAGCGTATGCCAGTTGTAATCGTCTAGGTCCAGAAAAGGCAGGAAGTCCTTGGTATGAATAATACCTGCAACCTTATCGAGCGTTTCTTTATACACCGGCAGACGGGAATAGCCCGCTTCAAGGCAGTGTTTTCTCACCTCTGAGAATGACATATCATGATCTAGCGCAGTCACATCAAGCCGCGTTCTCATAATTTGTTTGGCAGTGATATTGCCAAATTTGAGAATACCCTTAAAAATATTCACCTCCTCGCGTGTTGCTGAGTGACCTACTGTCAGTTCTATTGCGTGTTCGAAATCTTCGCTGCTGATGTTGTTGGCTGATTTTGAAGATATTTTACCTTCAATGAAGCGGGTGGACGAGACCAGCATAGCACTCACTGGTCGGAAAATAACCATTAGTATTTTAATGTAAGCTGCGGAAAACAAAGCCATCCGGAGGTTATTCTGGGTGGCATATACTTTTGGTAACACCTCGCCGAACAAAACAAGCAGGAAGGTCACGCCCACTACCTGTATGAAGAAAGAAAGTAATGCACTCATTGAAGGCGGTATTATCAGCCTAATGAATACATTAGTAGTAATTACGATCGCTATGTTTATGAAATTATTGGCTACTAATATGGTGGCCAGCAACATTTTGGGTTGTTCAAGCAGTTGGGCTGCCTGCCTTGCAGAACCGCGCTCCTTTGTTTTCAGGAAAAAAATATCTTTTGCCGACAGTGAAAAGAAAGCAGTCTCAGCCCCGGCAATTACTGCGCTCATGAGCAACAGAATCAATATGGCAATGATGAGTATAGTTGCGTTTGAGGTCGAGAACCCCCCCGTTGCCTGTAATAGTAAAGAGGTAAAATGGTCGCCTTCAGGTAATCCTTCCAATGGTCAAAAATTTGGTGAACGTATCAAAATTAAAAAAAGGAACGGAACAAAAAAATGTCCCTTTCTTTAAGTGGGAAAAAAATATGCTAATTAGTTTTTAGTAACCGTATTCCGAAAAAAAATCCCCCTTAACATTAGAGGGAGCAGCTTCAGAATACAGGAATCGCAAACCAAATGAAATTAAAAGTATAAATTATTTCTCAAAAAAGAAAGAACTGTTTTTGGGAACGCCAGGTTTTTCAGCTCACTGACTGGTATCCAGGCTCCATCTCTCATTGTACAATCTGGTTTTTCCTGAAAATCCACTGTGAAAAAAGTACTCTGGATAATTCTGTGCGTTAGTCGTTGGGTGCCCTTTCCTGCAAATTCAATACTTTTCGCCGGAAATCCGCAGTCAATGAATTGTTGGTTTGTTAATAGTGCCTGCCGGTCCAGAGTGCTGCTATGTTCAATAAGAAAAGGTTCGTGCAGATTTTCCCAGATGTCTCGTTCAGTCCTTTTTTGCAACCAAAGGTGGTTATTCCATTTCAGAACTATGTAATGAAAATAACGGGTAGTGACAACCAGCTTCTTGCTTTTTACAGGAAGCAGACCGGTTAAGCCCTGCTTGAAGCCAAGGCAATATTTTTGCAGGGGGCACTGATGACAATGCGGGTTACGGGGAGCGCATACAGTTGCTCCAAGATCCATAATGGCCTGGTTATAGCCCTGGCTTTGGCCTTCAGGCAATAGTACCTGAGCGAGCGTAGCAAATGTATTTTTTCCTTCGGTTGTATCGATAGGGGTATCGATACCGAAATATCGGGAAAGCACCCGGTATACGTTGCCATCCACAACAGCATGTGGCAGGCCAAATGCGAATGAAGCAATTGCCGCCGCAGTATATGGGCCAATTCCTTTTAAGGCAACAATTCCATCGTAATTATTAGGGAAAATGCCACCCAGTTCGTTGGCAATGTATCTGGCCGTTGCCAGCATATTCTTGCACCGGTTATAGTAGCCCAGTCCTTGCCATATCCTGAATACTTCTTCATCAGGAGCCGAAGCGAGGTTTCCAATGGTCGGGTAGGTTTCCGTAAACCGCGTGTAGTAGGGTAGCCCTTGCAATGCGCGCGTTTGCTGCAAAATAATTTCCGACAGCCATATTTTGTACGGATCGCTTTCACTTTTCCAGGGCAGGCTCCGGTCATTGTCGTTTTCGTGCCAGTCAAGTAGTTGGGTAGTGAAGTAGTTTTTGACCGTTTTTGAAGCCTCCATTTGGGTGCAAAATACGGAAAGTAGGGTTATCCTAATTTACATGCCAATAAATGCCGCCGAACGCCTATTTTTGCAGCCAATTTCATTCATAAATGAACAGCATTAACCTGACAGAAATGGCTACGCAGGTGCGCCGCGATATAGTGCGCATGGTACATAAAGTGCAAAGTGGTCACCCCGGTGGCTCACTTGGCTGTACCGATTTTCTCACAGCACTGTATTTCAATATCATGGACCGCAAACCGGGCTTTGATATGGATGGTGTGGGCGAGGATATTTTCTTCTTATCTAACGGGCACATTTCGCCTGTGTTTTATAGTATTCTGGCGCGCAGTGGTTACTTTCCGGTAAGCGAGCTGGCTACGTTCCGTCATATCAATTCCAGGCTACAGGGGCATCCTGCTACCCATGAACATTTGCCGGGAGTAAGGATTGCCAGCGGATCGCTGGGGCAGGGGATGAGTGTTGCTGCTGGTGCTGCATTGGCCAAGAAAATGAACAATGATGATCATATCGTTTATACGTTACATGGCGATGGCGAGCTTCAGGAAGGCCAAAACTGGGAGGCGATCATGTTTGCTGCACACCATAAGATTGACAACCTGATCTCAACCATTGATTACAATGGTCAGCAGATCGATGGTTCTACGAAGCAGGTAATGGATCTCGGTGACCTGGGGGCCAAGTTTACGGCTTTTGGCTGGCTTGTTATGGAAATGGACGGTAACGACATGGCCGATGTACTCAAGGTGATGGCAGAAGCAAAAGCCGCCTCTGGAAACGGTAAGCCAATTTGCATATTGATGAAAACTGTGATGGGGAAGGGGGTCAGCTTTATGGAAGGGACTCACGAATGGCATGGCATTGCCCCTAGCGATAAACAACTGGAAGAGGCACTGGGTATGTTGCCTGTTTCTTCTTTTGGTGATTATTAACAATATTATTGTGCATACAGCGTTCACTGATTGCTACTTCACGGGTCAGCCAGGCTGGTTGACCCGTTTGTTGATGGAAATGAACCCAGCTATACGGCGGAAAATGGCATTAAATAGATGGCCGGTAAGGCCACAGTAGGCATTAAACTCATGATTATGAAAGCCGCGGTTGTAGTTTTATTCGTGTTTTTTATAGCAATGAGTTGCCTTAATACTTCCTGTAAAAGAAAGGAAGTAATTGAGACCCAGCTAACCCGCCTGCAACACAAATGGAAGCTTACAAAATCGGCTACCGATGACAATGGGAGTGGAGTAATAGATGGCTACGAGATTCATCCGGTGGATGCCGGACTCGATGATGAAATCGAGTTCAAGGCCGATTTTACTGGTTCACAAGTAGTAATTATTAATGGAGCCACGAATACTTTCCCCTTTACCTGGAGTATGGATTCAAAGGATTCTATTACAAGAGTAGGAGTTGGGCACAACACAGTCGTGTATTTTCTGGCTGATATTTCGTCTTCCAGCATGGAACTGGTGTCAAAATCATCAGGAATTTTAGTAGCTTACTTTTATAGCAGGAAATAAAGTAGTCATAATAAAATATAAAAGGTAAGGGGTTAATAAACGACGTTTATTAACCCCTTTGCTATTGTATTGAATATTATCTTACTTAAGAATGTCGCGGGAAATTACCAGTTTCTGGATCTCCGATGTTCCTTCACCAATTGTACACAGCTTGCTGTCACGGTAGTATTTTTCAACCGGGAAGTCTTTGGTGTAACCGTATCCGCCAAATATCTGTACTGCATCTGTTGATACGCGAACGGCAACCTCAGAAGCATAGTACTTAGCCATTGCCGATTCCTTGGTCATTTTTTCGCCCCTGTTTTTCATATCTGCTGCCTGATAAATCAGCAATTCTGATGCTTCTATCTGAGTAGCCATATCAGCAAGCTTAAAGCTGATGGCCTGGAAATTAGATATTGGCTGATCGAACTGATAGCGTTCTTTTGAATATTTCAGAGAAGCTTCGTAAGCGCCCTTTGCAATACCCAGTGAAAGAGCAGCGATAGAGATCCTGCCACCATCCAGTATTTTCATAGCCTGATGGAAGCCTGAACCTACTTCGCCCATACGTTGTACGTCGGAGATACGGCAGTTGTCGAACACGAGTTCAGCAGTTTCGCTGGCACGCATACCTAACTTATTTTCCTTTTTACCTGCGCTAAAGCCTGGTGTGCCGCGCTCAATGATAAACGCAGAAACATTATTTTTTGCACGTGGTTCGCCGGTACGGGCAAGTACAACAGCAACATTGCCGCTGATACCATGAGTGATCCAGTTCTTGGTCCCGTTCAGAATCCAGCCATCGCCATCCCTTACGGCAGTGCATTGCATGTTACCGGAATCGCTGCCGGTATTGGCTTCTGTGAGTCCCCATGCACCTATCCATTCACCTGACGCCAGTTTCGGCAGATATTTCGTTTTCTGCTCGTCAGTGCCGAAATACAGTATATGACCTGTACACAATGAGTTATGCGCAGCTACAGAAAGCCCGATAGAACCACATACCTTGGCTATTTCGCTCACTACTGTTACATACTCAAAATAACCGAGTCCAGAGCCACCATATTCAGTGGGAACAAGTACACCCATGAGGCCTAGTTCTCCCATTTTATGAAACAACTCAACAGGAAATTTTTGAGTTTCATCCCAAACCATCATATCAGGGCGTATATGCTTTGCAGCAAAATCGCGTATCATCTCCGCAATAGACAGCTGGGTGTCCGTATAATTGAAATCCATATTTATTTTAAATGCAAGTGCAAGTTTACAACAATTTTTTGGGATTAATAGCTATTTGTGGAACTCGCTTTGGGAATGGTTTCCTCCCACGACCAAATGTTTTTTCAACATTTCAAATGTTTCCTTCGGGAATGAGCGGATTTCCAGCAGCTGGTTAATGTCTGTAAACGGACCATTGGCCTTCATGTATGTTACAATTTTACCAGCCGTTGCTGGCCCTATTCCCCTAAACCTTACCAGCGTTTCAGAATCGACAGTATTGATGTCAACTATTGCTGGAAGTGGAACCTCTCCTTCATCGTTAGTATCCTGAAAATCACTTGTTGTAGAAGAAGTGCTGTCTGCTGGTTTGGGTTTTGGTTGGTTTCTTTTAAACTGTTCCCAGGCGGCGATTAATTTTTGTTCTTCTTCTTTATTTTCGGTCGGGTGCACCCAATATGGCAGGCTTACCCGAACGCTCAAAAGAACCAGTACAAGTCCACAAAGACAAATGAGCCCTATCCGCTCGAGGCGGGTAAAGGACATGTACGACTGGAAAATTCTTTTCATTCAGTACCGAAAATAGAAAAAGCCGTCTGAATTTCAGACGGCTCTCCAAATATTGTTGGTGGAAAATTAAAACTCTGCATTTTTTGGTGTCCTCGGGAAAGGTATTACGTCCCTGATATTACCCATACCTGTGACAAATAGTACAAGTCGCTCGAAGCCTAGTCCGAACCCTGCGTGTGGCACCGTCCCAAACCTGCGGGTATCGAGGTACCAGTACATCTCATCGGTTGGTATGTGCATCTCATTCATGCGGGTGGTCAGATTTTCGAGGCGTTCTTCTCTTTGCGAACCGCCTACCAACTCTCCTATTCCCGGTACAAGTATGTCCATCGCAGCTACGGTTTTCCCATCATCATTTTGCCTCATGTAGAAGGCCTTAATGTCCTTCGGGTAACCGGTAACTATAACTGGTTTCTTAAAATGTTTTTCTACCAGGTAGCGCTCATGCTCACTCTGCAGGTCTATGCCCCATTTCACCTCATAAGCGAATTTCTTTTTCTTATAGGCAGGTGAATCGAGCAGGATATCAATTGCCTGCGTGTAGGTGATGCGTTCAAATTTGTTATTGAGTACGAATTCCAGTTTTTCAACAAGACCAAGTTCGCTGCGTTCGTTCATCGGTTTCTGTTTTTCCTCGTCGACAAGGCGCTGCGCCAGGAATTCAATATCTTCCCTGTTGTGCTCCATGGCATAAGCAATAACGTACCTGATGAAATCTTCGGCCAGGTCCATATTGTCAACAATGTCGTTGAATGCAACTTCGGGTTCTATCATCCAGAACTCAGCCAGGTGACGGGCAGTATTCGAATTTTCAGCCCTGAACGTAGGTCCGAACGTGTACACCTCGCTAAATGCCATGGCGCCAAGCTCTGCTTCCAGCTGCCCGCTTACAGTAAGGTTGGTACAACGACCGAAAAAATCTTCACGGTAGTCAATGGTTCCATCTTCATTGCGCGGCGGGTTGTCAAAAGGCAGTGTAGTTACCTTGAACATTTCTCCGGCACCTTCGGCATCAGATGCCGTAACAATAGGTGTATGCAGGTACACAAATCCTTTATCGTTAAAGAATTTATGAATTGCATAAGACAAAGTATGCCTTACCCTGAAGATTGCGCCAAAAGTATTGGTACGAAAACGCAGATGCGCTATTTCGCGCAAATATTCCAGACTTGGCTTGTTTTTTAACTGCAATGGAAATTTCTCAGGATCGCACTCGCCCAATAGGGTGACACTATCTGCCTTTATTTCAACTTTCTGACCTTTTCCCATTGAAGCGATAACGGTGCCATCCACACTTATTGAGGCTCCGTTATTGATGCTTTTTACCAAATTCTCATCGGTACCCAATTCAATTACTACCTGGATATTTCCCATGCAGGAACCATCATTGAGGGCTATAAACTGGTTGTTGCGGAAAGAGCGCACCCAACCCTTGACTGTAACCTTATAGTCTGTTTGCTCGTTTTGTAAAATGTCCTTGATCTTTGTACGTGTCATTATTATTTCATTTATAAAGGGTTGCACCTGTTGTGCTACCTTGAAAAAAAGTTCGTTAAGTTTTTATCGCCTATAATATATTTCAGTGCGACCAGCATCAGGAAGCCACCAAATACCCGTTTTAAAACAGCGTCGGGTAGTTTCACTGCCACCAGCCCACCGACATAACTACCCATTATAAAGGCAATACACAGTATACCTGCAACCTTAAAATCGACGTAGCCCGATTTATAGTATTGCATAACACCCAAAATACCAATGGGAGGTAACAGCATGGCCAACGAAGTGCCTTGTGCCATTTTTTGGCTCATGGCAAACATGATCACCAGGCTGGGGACAATGATCACTCCGCCTCCTATGCCCACCATACTGCTCATCAGGCCAGCAATAAGCCCGAGTATCAATAAGCCAATTAATGTAGATCCTGTCATTTGCCGGTTGAGTACTCATAATAAGTAACTGTTCATGAGTATCTGTGCGCAAAAATAGCAGATACTACTAACTAATTACCAGATTGGGCCGGCGATTTGTTTTTTTTCGATAATTTATTGGGGCCAGGGTTTGCTTTGCCGGCAATTATTTTGCCTTTTAGCGCCTGTTTCATTCGGCAATTTAAAGAGATTGGTCATTTAACTCCTGATAACTTCCTATAAAACTTACCAATGGATAAACCCTGTACAACTATTGAAAAAATAACGACCATGTAAGTTATGGATACAAAAAGGTCTCGATGCATATCGAGTTGTAGAGAAAGCGCCAATGCAATGGACAAACCACCGCGCAATCCTCCCCAGGTGAGTATGGCTATTGCGTTTTTCTCAAAAGTCATCCTATAGCGCATTAAGGTAACGGGCAACGCAACGGACACCCACCTTGCCAGCAAAACAACAATTATTGTTATTGCACCAATAATAATAATTGTGCCGCTCAGTTTTATTACCAGCATTTCGAACCCCACCAGCATAAACAGCAAGGCATTCAGCATATTATCGATCAATTCCCAGAATTTATTCAGATAATCCATAGTAGTATCTGAAATGCCGGAAACCCTGCTTTTTGATCCTATGACAATGCCCGCGACAACCATGGCCAGGGGGCCGGAAATATGGAGCTTATCGGCAAGTAGATAACCACCCATAACTGTTGCAATTGTTATCATTATTTCCACTTCATATTTGTCAATTGACTTCATTGTGTAATACCCCAGGTATCCGAGTGCCAGACCGAACAACATTCCACCGCCTGCTTCCCGTAGAAAAAGAATAGAAATATCAGCAAAGGTTAATTTGTCAATTCCGGTTTGTGCAACTTCTAGAATCGTAAGAAATACGACAACAGCTACTCCATCGTTAAACAGCGATTCGCCTGCAATTTTGAGCTCAAGCGATTTTTGTATACCCGCTTCTTTAAGAATAGCCAGAACTGCAATTGGGTCGGTAGGGGAAATAAGCGCAGCAAACAGCAAGCAATAGATATAGCCGATGCTCATTCCAAACGCCAGGAAAATATAGTAGAGCAATGTGCCGACAAGAAAAGTAGAAATGATAATTCCAACCGTAGCCAGTATAAGTACCGGCATCCGTTCCTTCTTCAGGCTCTTGGCATCGATATGTATAGCACCTGCAAATAGTAAAAAGCTAAGCATGCCATTCATCAGTAAGTTATGAAAATCTATTCCGGTAATAACGCCAATCAGCCCCGCCGACTCCCGGGGTAAAAATTTTGAAACGGTCAGGAGTATTAAGGATGCCGCCAGCGACAGCACCATTATACCAATGGTTGGCGTCCACTTGATAAACCGGTGATTGATATAAGAGAACAATGCCGCGAGGCAAATAATGAAGACAAAAATTTCGTAAGACTCCATGTTTTCATTTTTTTTCGAAACCTGTTGGTACAAATTTGAGTCTAAAGGTAAACAACTATTGTTGGGGCAGTGATGGGTGCGGTAAAAATAGGAACATAAGAAAATGGTCAATCTTGAGCCTGTAAAAACGATTACCTTAAAGGGGCGGCTGCCTGGGCTGACCAAAATCATAGCCATTTATCTGTCTGCATCTCTTTAATTTCCAAAGCCGGTGCAATAAAAAACATTAAATAAGTACCTTTGCGCTCCGATAAAACAATTCTTAAATACTATGACGTTCCGTACAGAAAAGGATACAATGGGCGAAGTGCAGGTGCCTGCAACCGCATATTATGGTGCGCAAACTCAGCGCTCTAT
>CANCOG010000109.1 GCA_947379685.1 Flavipsychrobacter stenotrophus
ATTGCCATAGGCGATATAGATGGAGACGGTAAACCTGATATTGCAACTGCTAATTCTGCATCTTCATCTGTTTCTGTCTTCAGGAATATTTCATCAGCAGGCTCGTTCACGAGCGGATCTCTCGATACTCGTATTGATCTGACAGCGCCAGGCGGCCCGCAAGGTCTCAGCATTGGTGATGTTGACGGTGACGGCAAACCCGATATAGTTGCGGCAAGCGCCGGAACCGACGTATTGGCTGTATTCAGGAATTACAGACTGCCTAACGTTGCAGCTATAACCGGAACAACGACATTGTGTACCGGAACAACCACTACATTAGCCAACGTCACTTCAGGTGGTACCTGGTCATTGACTGATAACAGTATAGCTACAATCGATGCTTCAGGTGTTGTGACGGGCGTTTCAGCCGGTGCAGATACAGCAATGTATACGGTATTGGTTAGTGGCGATGCAACCATAGTTTATGCGCCATTAACAATTAACGCATCATCATTTGCCGGCTCTATTACCGGAGCATCGACCATTTGCGTTGGTGCAACAACAACCCTTTCCGAATCAGTTGGCGGAGGTTCATGGTCCAGTTCCGATAATTCATTGGCAACTGTCGATGCTTCAGGTGTTGTTACAGGTGTTTCAGCGGGCTCGGTTACAATTTCATATTCAGTAACCGGAACATGTGGTACAGGCTATACAACCCGTCACCTAACCGTTAACCCTGCGCCAAATGCAGGTACATTCTCTGGTGCAACTTCAGTTTGTACAGGTGCAAACACAACCCTTGTAGCCAGTGGCACAAGCGGTGGCTCATTTACGAGCAGCGACGGCGGCGTGGCTACAGTTAACACCGGCGGTTCAGTTCGTGGTGTTTCTGCTGGTTCAGTTACAATATCTTATTCAGTTACCAATAGCTGCGGTACAGATATTACCACTCAGGCTATGACGGTTAATGCCTCTCCTGATGCGGGCACTATTTCTGCTGTATCAATTATGTGTGCAACAGGTGCTGTAACGGCAACTACTACTGGTACAGGCGGTTCATGGAGTTCAAGTGATAACTCTCTGGCCACAGTTGATGCCAGCGGAAACGTTAATGCTATTACGGCAGGTTCGATCACAGTATCTTACACAGTAACTAATGGTTGTGGTACAGATGTAGCTACTCATAACATTACAATTCGTGCACTACCAGATGCTGGTACTATCTCTGGTGCCACATCAGTTTGCACTGGTGCTAACACTACTTTGAGCACAACTGGCACAGGTGGTACCTGGAGTTCTTCTTCAACCAGCAATGCTACAGTTAACTCTTCAGGTCTCGTTCATGGTGTTGCTACTGGTTCTGCTACTATTTCTTATTCAGTAACTAACACTTGCGGAACTGATGTAGCCACACAGTCAATGACAATTAATACAGCGGCTGATGCTGGTGTGGTTAGCGGTTCAAGCACTGTTTGTGCTACTGCATCAGTTACTTATTCTACAACAGGAACAGGTGGCTCATGGAGCACAAGCAATAGTTCAGTAGCTTCAGTAGATGCTGGTGGTGTTGTTACAGGTATAGCAGGAGGCACAGCAACAATTTCCTACTCTGTAACTACTTCTTGCGGTACCGATTTTGCAACACGCAATATCACAGTTAACCCTGCACCCGATGCAGGTACATTCTCCGGCGCATCTTCAGTTTGCGTTGGTGCGAATACAACACTTACTCCCAGCGGAACATCCGGCGGCACATACTCCAGCAGCGATGGTGGCGTAGCTACTGTAAATACTGGCGGTTCAGTTCATGGTGTTTCTGCGGGTTCGGTAACTATATCTTACTCAGTAACGAACGTTTGCGGTACGGATGTGACAACTCAGGCAATGACCGTTATAGGTGTTCCTGATGCTGGTACTGTCAGTGGCGCATCTTCAGTTTGTACAGGCGCATCTACTACACTTTCTACAACCGGTACCGGTGGTACATGGAGCAGCAGTAACTCTTCACTGGCTTCAATAAGTACAGGTGGCGTCGTTAGCGGTCTTTTGGCAGGTTCTGTTACTATATCTTATTCTGTAACAACAGGTTGCGGTACCGATGTGGCAACAAGCGCCCTCACAGTTAATGCGTCTCCGTATATCGATACCATTGCTGGTCCGTCAATTGTTGCAACTAGTGGAACAGTAACCCTTACCGATGCTGCATCAGGTGGTACATGGACTTCATCTACGCCTTCTATCGCAACTGTAAGCGCTACTGGTGTTGTTACCGGCGTAACTCCTGGTTTCGATACTATCCGCTACACAGTAACTACTGCCTGCGGATCTTCTTCTGTATCGAAAGTGATTGCAGTTAGTTCTGCACCAATCTTTACTGGTGGTTCTGTACAGAACATCTATGTTTGCTCTAACTGGGTACTTTCAACTATCAATCCGTTCCTGAAAGTATATCAGGCATTTACAGGTCTTACTGTTAGGTGGAGCCTGGTTTCTGTAGGTAGCGGCACAGCTGTTGCTTCTTATTCAACAACCAGCACAGGCGGAGTTCTTACACCTGTTGGTTTAGGCTATACGCCAGCACCCGGTTTCTCAGGTTACGATACCGTGATCGTTCGTGCTTCTAATGGTATCGATTCTTCTACATGTACTTTAATTGTTCGTGTTGAGGCGTTACCTGCAGTACCAACTGTTACTGGTACTTCAAATATTTGCGTTGGTGGAACTGCTGCACTTTCCGGTATTCCTTCAGGTGGTACATGGAACAGCTCTTCCAGCTCAATTTTCTCTTATACTTCAGGTGGCGTTATTACAGGCGTACATGGTGGTACAGGTACTATTAATTACAGGGTATACAATTCAATTGGTTGCTGGAGTCAGGCAAGCTACCCTATTACAGTTAACACACCGGGCGCGTTGCCAGGATTTAGTGGTGGTACCGCGCTTTCATCGGTTTGTCCGGGTGCAACATTTACATTGACGCATTCAATTCCAGGTGGTGTTTGGACAAGTTCAAATACAAGTATCGCTACTGTAGCAAGTGGCACCATTACAGGTGTAACCCCAGGCAACGATACCATTTATTATACAGTAACGAATGCATGCGGAAGCGTTTATGCCAGGTGGCCGTTCCGGGTAATTGGTGTACCTTCAGTTTCTTCAATTACCGGATACACAGCATCGCTTTGCCCTGGTTCATCAGTTACATTGAACAACGCAACTGCAGGTGGTGTATGGTCGTCTTCAACCGCCTCTATTGCTACCATTACAGCAGGTGGTGGCGTTGTTACAGCCGTAGCCGGTGGCCTCGATACAGTAAGGTATTCTGTTACCAATAGCTGCGGACTAACAGGTGTAGCTACAAAGCTCATCAATGTGCTTCCGACGCCAAATGCAGGTACTATATCTGGTCCTTCTACAGTAGTTAACGGGTCTACAATTACACTTTCAACAACCGGCATCGGTGGTTTGTGGAGCAGTACCAGCACTACTCTGGCAACAGTTAATGCTGCCGGCCTTGTAAGGGGAAGAGCAGTAGGTACTGATACTATCAAGTACACAGTTACCAATGCATGCGGTACAAGTATTGCCCGTCAGGTAATCACGATCACAGCATCTCGTGGTGCTGAGGAGAACGGTTCCGGTACTACGATCAATAATGACGTAGCTGGCATCAGCCTTTATCCTAACCCAACAAACGGTATTGTTAACCTGGTGCTTAGCGGCAATGCAGCTGAAGCAACCATTATGGTGAGCGATATCAGTGGTAAAGTGATGGTTACCCGCACTACAACTGATAAATCATTAGAAATTGACATGAGCAATGTTGCAGCCGGTACTTACCTTGTAAGGGTAAATATGGGTGGTAAAGTGTTCAGTGAGAAAGTGATCGTTCAGTAAAAATTAGTAACTCAATAGTGAAAAATGCGTCGTGCTGGTTTGCACGGCGCATTTTTTTTGCCCGCTATTTCGGGGCCAGGCTGCAGTGGTCTGGCACAACTCATGGCACATACGTCATTATAAATTAATACATCAAAACCTTAGCCGTTCCGATGGGCATGCAGGGTATAAAGGGCACAATTTTCAACGCAATCGTATGCGTGTGGATTTCAAGACACGGTTAACACAGTACACAAATTTGTATTGTTAGCAGAGTAAATTGATAAGTAGGTTGTTTAAACCAAATCCAAACCCTCTTGTTCCGATAATAATAATAACTTTGTTTCGGGTAATTGCTGCACAAAAACAACATACAGGCATACAATGCAAATCAGCATAAATAAAGTAAGGATAACAGACACTCAGTCGGAAAACAATGACCAGCTGGTAGACCTTACTATTACTGATGGTTTTATTACAAGTATAAAACCGGTAAAGAAAACTTCAGGAAAGATTGTAACCACCATCCATACTGACGGAACAGAAACCTGGAAAAGCAACAGCGATACTGCAGTGTATGTATCGCAGGGCTGGGTCGATGTATTTGCTGACTACCGTGAGCCTGGGTTTGAACAGAAAGAAACTATTGACACCGGTCTTAATGCCGCTGCTGCAGGAGGCTTTACCGATGTTTTACTGGTGCCCAACACGCAACCTTCAATTAATTCCAAATCCATTATCCAGTTCATACTGAATAAAGCAGAAGGGAATGCAGTGAGCCTGCACCCGATGGGGTGTGCCACGCAAAACGCAGAGGGAAAGGAATTGGCAGAAATGCTGGACATGCGCGCCCACGGCGCGGTTGCCTTCACTGATGGCTGGAAACCGGTACAGAGTGCAAACCTCTTGCTGAAGGCGCTGGAATATGTGAAATCTTTTGATGGCACTATCGTACAATTGCCCATTGATGCCGCACTGGCATCGGGTGGGCTGATGCACGAGGGAATAGTATCGACCGCATTGGGAATGCCCGGCATTCCTACACTTGCTGAGACACTGATGGTGTACAGGGATATAGAATTGGTAAGGTATACAGGTTCCAGGTTGCACATTACCGGTGTTTCCTGTGCCGATTCCATTGCCATGATAAAGAAAGCCAAAGCCGAAGGGCTTGCAGTTACTTGTTCGGTTACACCATATCACTTATTACTTACCGATGAGGTATTGAAAAGCTACGACAGCGCCTATAAGACCGCTCCCCCACTCCGTGGCGAAATAGACAGGCAAGCCTTGATAGCTGCGCTCGCAGATGGTACCATAGATTGTATTGCTACCCATCATCGCCCCCACGAATGGGACGCAAAGATGAAAGAATTTGAATATGCTGCCGAAGGCATGGCCATACAAGAGCTTGCATTTAATATTCTTTGGCAAGCACTTTCCCAAAGTATTGGCGTAGAACGACTTTCAACGGTACTTTCGGCAGGGCCGCGTAATATTTTTAATTTGCCGCTGGCTACTCTGAAAAAGGGCACCAAGGCATCGCTCACCCTGTTTGCAACAAATGGCCACACAACTTTAAAGGCTGCCAGCAAAAGGTCGGCAGCTATGAATAATCCGTTCATTGGCCAACAACTACCAGGCAGTGTAATAGGTATTTTTAACAACAATAAACTGAGGATAAAAGAATAGTTATGGAGAGAAACAATACACATGTGCTTTACGGAGCCATTTCCGGAATAGCCATGGTTGTTATTATACTGGCTATTTACCTTACCGGCTCTTCTGAAGTAACCGGCATGCGCTTTCTTCCGAATTTACCCCTGGTACTCGGGGTCGCGCTTAACGGCATCGCATATTCAAAGGCAAACGGTGGCGATGTCACCTTTAAAAATGTTTTTGCCAGCTGTTTTAAAGCGGCCATGCTCATTTGCCTGATGGTTATTTTGTATACCATAGTTTCCGCCTACGTTTTCCCGGAAATAAAAATAAAAATGATTGAAGCCATGAGGGCACAGCCTCCCGAAAAACAAGGGATGACCGAAGAACAGAAGCAGAAGAGCATAGCGCTGATGACCAAGTACTTCGTTACCATAATGGTATCTTATACCATATTACCATTGTTGATTTGGGGTGCGGTATCATCGCTTATTGGTGCTGGAATAGCCAAAAAGAATGGTTAACGAGTCAGAGTGAGGATTTGTACAGGTAATTCTACCAGGGTTGAGGCAGAGGAATTGGATTTTATAAGTATTTTTATATCGAAATAAAATTAAAGACCGACTATATGAACAACAAGAATGGATTTTTGATTTATGGGCTTGTTTCAGGGTTTACATTCGTCATACTAAGCGTTGGGTTATACCTGGCTGGCCTGATGTTCATGACCGGTGTTCAACTTATTACATTCATACCTCTTCTGGCTGGGCTAATAATGAATGGCATAGCCTATTCAAAAGCAAATGACGGATATGTTACCTACGGGAATGTATTTGGCAATTGTTTCAAGGCAAGCCTGATTGCAGGTCTCATTATGCTTGCCTGGAGCATCGCTTCACTGTATGTCTTCCCTGAAATGAAGGATAAAGTAGTGGAAGCGCAGCGGCAAAAAATGATGCTCAACCCGCAAATGACGGATGAGCAGATTGAAATGGTAGGATCCATGACTAGAAAATACTATAATATGTTCGCCTATCTGGGTCCAATATTCGGTAGTCTTATTTTCGGTAGCATCTTCTCATTGATTGCTGCCGCAGTAGCTAAAACTAAGGGGGAAAGGCCGTTTGGCGCTGATGACATTTAATTCACCCTACTACTTTTAGATTAAGCTTATTATCGGCTCAAAATTCTTTAAATCCCAAATCACATTATGGAAAAGAAAAACACGCATCTTAAATTCGCAATGATATCAGTTGCAGCATCAATCGTGCTTAGTCTGATCATTCATTTGTTGCATGCTGAATTGGTTATGGGAATGCAGTATATTGTTTACCTGCCTTACTTTGCCCTTGTCATTTTTAATGGCATCAGCTACTCTAAGCTGAATAACGCCAACGTAACATTCGGAAATGTATTTATGAGTGGCTTTAAGTTGAGTGCAATTGTTTGCGGCATTATGGCAGCCTGGGCAATTGCTTTATTGTTCATTTTCCCGGAAATTAAGGAAAAGACAATGGAAGTCAGCCGACAGACAATGCAGCAAAAGAACACTGCAACCGATGACCAGATTGAAATGGGCATGAAGATTGTAGAAAAGGGATTCGCTTTCATTTTTATAATAGGTACCGCTGTCGGCTACTTGTTTTGGGGAACTATCTGTTCGCTGATATCTGCTGCTGTGGCTAAAAAGAACCTGGAGATTCCGGTGAGCGGGGATAATTTTTGAGTTGATGAGCTCAATTATAAATTTGACTAAAATAAGTAATAATAATTAGATGTTGCGTCCCGTTGTGCCATCAGAAAACGAGAAAAAAGGTGTATATTTGTTATGTGAGTATTGGCTCATTTTTTAAATATTTGCAATGCAAACCAGTGAAATAGCAGCTCAAGAGAAAGGAGGAAACGAAGCTGTTATGCAGCTTAGAAAAACGAAGCATGATAAGGGTTTGCCATTTATGATTTGTTCCGAAACACTTCCTTCAAACCAATGCTACCTCGAATATTCAGACGGAAGAATTCTTTTGGTGGCAATACAATCGGCATGTGACAGAGATTTTACGCTGATTCGCGAGCTAACCTTGCTCGAACGAGACAAGATTAGAAACAGTTTTTTAAACTGAAAACACAATGTCCGAGCGTTATATAATTACCCCCTACAGCGAGTCTGGGAATGCAACCATGGGCTACAGCTACTTTTCACCGTGCATCAGGGAAGCGTTTAGAGCATTACCCCTTTTAGTTTTCACTTTGCTCGCCATGAGCATTTCCGCTCTTGCCCAAAACGAAGAAAGCAGCCTTTTATGGCGCATAACCGGCAAGGGGATGGCTCATCCCTCATACCTATACGGCACCTTTCACCTGCGCACCAAAACGCTGTTCGACTTTCCCGATTCGCTATATAAAGCCATTGACAATACTGACATATTTGCGCTCGAATTGAATCTGGATAGTGTGAGTGATAACCTTTCAGCATACATGACAGAGCATTCGGATGATGAACCCGTAAAGGAAAAGCGTAAAAAGGATAAGAAACTCAAAGAGCTGCTTACAAAAGAAGAGCTAAAAGAATTAAAGGAGCTGATTGCAGAAAACTTGGGTGTGGATCCCGATGAATTAACGGCGAGGCAAATGTACCTGATGAAGGACAAACTGGTAAAACATGAGTCAAGGCCCGATGACATGCCAACGTTTATGGATGCCTATTTGTATAGCATTGCAAGAGACAAAGGCAAGATGATAGGTGGTCTGGAGCAGCTCAGCGACCAGATGAAGTTACTCTCTAACCCGGCCTTAAATGATGTAAATCCACGGAAGGTTCTTGAGCTTTTAAGAAAGGGTGGCTCCCTGGAAGAACAAATGATTGGGCTTTACCGGGAAAAAAACCTCCGGAAATTTGGAGAGTTGTCTGGTGTGTTTAGTACAGAGGCCGAAAACGCATTAATAACCAGCCGAAACAAAGTGATGCTACGGAGCATGGATAGTATCATGCAACTGCACAGTTTGTTTGCTGCGGTAGGTACCCTGCATTTACCGGGTAGTGCAGGATTAATAACGCTATTGCGTGGCAAAGGATATACAGTTGAACCAGTATTTTGTGCAACAAGTACCAATGGTGCCGATTATCACTTTAAAACCAGTAGTCATGATTGGGTTACTACAGTGAATGAACAGGCTGGCTACAGTGTGAGAATGCCGGGTAAACCATCGGATATTGATGCTTTTGGTGGAGATGTGAAAATGAAATCATATCTGGATCTTGCCACATCATCCTACTTTCTTATTGGCCACATTCCGAAACCGGAAGGGGCTCCGGCTTCGAATGAAGCTGTGATAAAAAGGATGCAAAAGGTAATGCTTAAGGAAGCAAAAGATGCCGAGATAAAGGACATGGAAACCAATGGCATGAAGGGCAAAGAATATTTTTTCGCCGATAAGGATGCTGTTCAGTATCGCTTACAGCTCTTTGGGAACGCTGCAAATGTGTATTTACTGATGGCCTCTTACGGTAAATCGGGTAAAAGTAATGTCGATTCATTCTTTAGTTCTTTCCGTCTTGTTGGTGAGCCACCTGCTCCGGCGGCAAGTGCAGGTGCTGATACCGGGAGCGCAGCAGTGGTTACGGTTGTGAAAAAACCAGGGGTACAGTGGCAGAACAATTGGGATGTGAATTTCTTTATCCCACAGCAGGCAGGTTTCAGCAGCGATTCAAAGTATTTCGCTATGGGTTATTCCAAGGGCAGAGTGCTGGTTTTTGATGCAGCTACCGGCGATGTGTTTGCTGACTATCAGCTTCATGAACGCCATGTGTTCTGTACCGCATTTCAGCCGGGGGGAAACTTATTGGTAAGTGGTGATAAGGAAGGGTTCATGGTGATCTACGATTATGTGGCCGGGAAGCAAATAAACATGTTTGGCGCTCATGACAAGGCAATCACCGCCATTACCTTCAGCAGAGATGGAAAATTGCTGATTACTGGCAGTAAGGATAAGGCAATTAAGATATGGGATCCCCAAACGGGCAAGTTGCTGCGTACCTTAAGCGAGGTAACCGGGAATATACAGTCGCTGCGCATAACCAGTGATAACAAAACAATCATCGCTGGCACTGCGGCTCTTTCAAAAGGATTAAGATTATATAACGCTGACAACGGTGCGGAGATAAAAACTTTTGAATCATCTAACCTCGTTTCACTTGACCTTTCGCCGGATGGCAAGTACATCGCCACTGCCAACCTTGAAAAAAGTGTATTGCTGTTTAATTACAAAAAATATGCTCCCCCAACTCACCTTAAGGGACATGGACGTTGGCTAACCGGGGTGGTCTTCAGTCCTTCGGGGAAGGTACTATATAGCAGCTCAGAAGACCGGACTGTAATTGCCTGGAATATGCTTCAGCTTACGCCTATCGGTATCGTACTTGAAGCCGATAAAAAGATTGCATCCATTTCCTGCTCGCCCGATGGGAAATTTCTTGCGGTAATGGATGAAAGTGGCAAGTTCTCCGTCATCGACATCAGTAAGATGGAGGATGGGTTAAAGTAGAATGATTGGATTTTTTTTGGCCATCTTCAAAATGCTAATTAAAAGTGAAAGCGAAAATCATTAAAACCAATTACCTCAATTGTTCGTTTATTACTTGAAACCAGATTTTTATGACAAAAGCAAGCATCATTCTTTCTTTCTTTGTTTTGCTGCTCAATGTTGGTTGCAGCAACGCCCAACAGAAGCTCAACAAGAATAATCCTTATTATTCGCACACCGATAATGGTAAACTACGGGTAACAGATGCGGAGTGGAAGAAATTTCTTTCTGAGGATTCCTATCATATATTACGCGAGAAGGGAACAGAAAGCCCCAATACGGGTCCGTATGTACACAATCCTAAAAAGGGAATGTACTACTGTGCCGCATGCGGGCATGCATTGTTCAATTCCGATTCAAAATTTGACAGTGGCACGGGCTGGCCCAGTTTTTTTAGAGCTTATAACAAGAGTAGCGTAATTGAAGAAAAAGATGATACCCATGGAATGGCACGTACAGAGGTATTGTGTGCCCGTTGTGGTGGTCACTTGGGTCATGTGTTCGACGATGGACCTAACCCAACTGGGTTGCGCTATTGCATGAACGGATATGCCCTGGCATTTGAGGCATCGAAATAGTACTTAAGAAGTGTGAGTGGTTTTATAAAAAGATAGCCTGCGGTGTTTACTGCGGGCTATTCCATTTTTATCAATGGCGATAACCGGGCATGGCCTCATGTATTTCATTTTGGTTTACTTTTGAAAGCATATTATGACAAAGAAAGAGCGGTACAAATCGGTGATTGAATGGTTCCAGAAAAACATGCCTGTGGCGGAAACAGAACTGCACTACGGTAATCCTTACGAATTGCTGGTGGCGGTCATATTGAGTGCGCAATGCACTGATAAACGTGTAAACCTGGTCACACCTGCACTCTTTGAAAGGTACCCGGAACCCGAGTTGCTCGCAAAGGCAACGTTTGAGGACGTGGAGCCTTACATAAGAAGCGTAACCTTTGCCAATAATAAGACCCGCCACCTGATTGGCATGGCCCAAATGCTGGTAGATAAGTTTAAAGGTGTAGTGCCAGATAACATTGAAGAACTGGTAGAACTGCCGGGTGTTGGTAGAAAAACTGCCAATGTTATTATTTCAGTAGTTTATGGCAAACCGGGTATGGCGGTTGACACCCACGTTTTTCGAGTCTCTGAACGGCTGGGTCTTACGGTCATGGCAACCACCCCACTTCAGGCAGAACAACAGTTAGTTGCAAATATCCCGGCAGAATTACTCCCCATAGCGCATCACTGGCTCATTTTACACGGGCGCTATGTTTGTGTAGCCCGCAACCCCAAGTGCAAAGAATGCGGCCTGAAACCTTTCTGTAAGTTCTATCAAACAGATATGCGGTTTTTGGTAGAGGGGTAGTATTTTGATGAGACTGCCCTTGTGCTAAATAAAAAACCGCAACAATGCATTACCTGCAGAGTCGCGGTTCTTTCAAAAACATA
>CANCOG010000110.1 GCA_947379685.1 Flavipsychrobacter stenotrophus
CCACCATCCCCTGAATAACCACCTGTGCCGGTACCGCAGAAGGTGGTGATGATACCCGATGCACTAATTTTTCTGATCCGGTTATTGCCATTATCCGCAATATATACAAAGCCGGAACCATCTACTGCTACGCCATATGGTGCGTTCAACAATGAAGCAGTAGCAGCTCCAAAATCGCCACTGTATCCGCCTGTCGTACCGCTACCAGCAATTGTAGAAATGATTCCCGATGTGCTAACTTTCCTAATACGGTTATTACCGTAATCAGCTATCAGCAAACCTCCGGAACCATCCAATGCCAGGCCATAGGGGTTCTTTATTGTGGCGGCGGTTGCTGCGCTACCGTCACCACTAAATCCGGATGAACCAGTGCCCGCATAGGTAGAAATGATACCCGAGGGGCTTATCTTTCGAACCTTATTAACCAGATAATCGGCAAAATAGATATTACCCGTAGCGTCTTTAACGATTCCGGTAGGGAAATTAATGGTCGCAGCAGTTGCTTGTCCACCGTCGCCACCTGACCCCGCACTACCGGTTCCGCAAATAGTGTAGATATTACCGGCACTATTGATCTTACGTATCCGGTGATTCAGAACATCTGACACATAAACGTTTCCTGAATCGTCTGTGGCCACATTATGTGGCAGGTATAATTCGGCAGTAGTTGCAGCAATGCTGTCACCGCTGAATCCTGGTGCACCATTGCCTGCGTAGGTACTGATAATTTGCCCTTGGGAAGAATTCGTACAAAAAACAATTAAAAGAACTGCAAAAAGAGAAAGTAGTTTTCGGTTCATGGGAGGTGGGCTTGATTACATGCAAATATCATTGATAAAGATAAACCTGCAAAAAAATAGTATCTGATGGCGCCTTATTTAACAACCTGTAAAAAACAAAAAGGGTGCATTCGAAATCATCATAATTTCTTTGCCTTGACATCATAAAAAATGGGAGCAGTTTTGAAAACCACTCCCACTTGACGTTCGCTAAAAAATGATCTTAATATTATTTAGAAGCATATTCTGGCAGATCTTGCAACATTGTTGCAATTTTTGCGGTCCATGCAGCTTGCTTCGCCTTGTTCCTTGAATTGTTTGTTTCGTTTTCGTATTGGTTTACCAAATCATGAGCTTCGTCAGCAATTCTTTTCCTGATCTGTTGAGCTTCAGTTTTTGCTGTTTCGCTGAATGTATGTGAATTAGCATAAATAGCAAGTTCCTTCCTCAATTTGCGGGCATAAACCTCGCCAATGTCGAAACAACCCTGCTCATGCTGCAGTAATTCCGGTGTAGCTTTCGCCGCTTTCTTCCATGATTTCAGTTTAGAAAACGAGAACATAACTCTTGGCGTTATTTTGCCGTTTGCATCACCAACGCAACCGCCGTCAATGTCAAATCTTGCGCTAGCCATATCGCCTGAAGTGGCATCCGGCGCTCCCTGAAAATCATCCCAGGTCAATTTAGAAGCAGCAGACCATTGAATCCTGCCATTGCTTGTTTGTGCATTGGCCTTGCCTGGTACCATGCCTAAAGTCAGCGCCAAAAAAGTAAAACTTAAAAAAGTGCTTTTCATAATTTGATTATTTTGGTGTAAATATAACTAATTCTGAACTTGTGGCAAAGTTATAAGGCCTTGCGATTGAGTCTAAAAACGTTAAAAATGAGTAGAAAAAGAAGTCATCTAAAGCACATTGAAAGCTATACCTTAATAACCACCTCAACTTATTAACTTTCAGTAAAACATAAATCGAAAGCAGCAGGCTATTTATTTTTTTAAAAAAATGTTAAAGAAATCATAAAATTTCGTCGCCCACCCAAAAATTGCCAAAATCTCTAAATGAGAGGCCTATTCGATCATCGATAAACAATTAAGTAATCCAAAATTGACAGCCGAAAAAAACTAAAAAAGCTGCTTGAGCACGTTATAAATGATATCGGGCTTGGAAAGGGTGTAAAAATGTAAAACAGGCACATTGTTCTTCAGCAGATCGCGGCACTGGTGCAGCAACCACTCGGTTCCAACCTTTTCAGTATCAGCATCATTTTTACACTTCATCATTTCTGTATACAACTCTATTGGTATGTCCACATTAAATATGCGTGGAATACCTGTAAGTTGCTTTTTGCTCGAAAGCGGCTTTAACCCAGTGAGTATAGGCACATCGATACCATTCTCACGACATTTCTCAATATAATTGTAGTAATGCTTATTGTCAAAAAACATTTGGGTAGTAATATAATGGGCACCGAGGTCGATCTTCTTTTTCAAAAACGCAATATCCGTTTCCAGATTTGGGGATTCAAAATGTTTTTCCGGATATCCCGCAACGCCGATGCAAAAATCGGTCTTCACACCATCCAGAATATCTTCTTCCATGTACTGTCCATTATTCAGGGCAATGATCTGTTTCACCAGGTCTTCAGCATATTTATGCCCGTTGGGATGCGGGGAAAAAGTCTTTTCATTAGCGGCCGCGTCACCCCTCAACGCAAGTACATTTCTGATACCCAGATAGTGTAGGTCGATGAGTGCATTTTCGGTTTCTTCCTTGCTAAAGCCCCCACAAATAAGATGCGGTATTGCCTCTACTCCGTATTTAAACATCAACGCCGCACAAATACCGACGGTACCTGGTCTCTTCCTGATCTCTACATGCTCCAACAACCCATCAGCGCGTTTTTTCAAAATTTGTTCTGCACGGTGATAGGTTACATTAACAAATGAAGGCTTGAACTCCATCAACGGATCGAGGCTGGCATATAACGATTCAATACTCCTTCCCTTCGTAGGAGGCAATACTTCTAAGGAAATGATTGTTTTTTTTGCTTCGGCGAGATGCTGTGTAAGTTTCATAATCGGAAGGGGCAAAGATAGTCTATGTTCTGAAAATAAACCATTCAGGTCAAGGGTAAAGAATGCGGCATTACTATTAAAAGAAATTTGCCAACCCCTTTCGAGATTGGCAAAATATTTCATGAAATTAAAAATCGGACAGCAGAAATAGTCTGTTGGGTAACTACTTTTTCAATTTCCAATTTCCGCGTACAACTTCGAACTTTTTAATTTTTACTTGTTACTTTTTATTCCCTTTCCCTGTTCAAATCCAGTTTCCTACGGATATCATCGGGTATACCATTCTTATGCAACAGTATGGCGGTAGTCTTATACTTGACGTATGCCTTTGTTACATGAATGTATCCTTTGTAGTCATTCTTTTCACCCCATGAATTTTTAACGAGGTAATACCTTCTGCCATTCTGGTCTTTAGAGATACCTACAATGTGCATTCCGTGGTCATCGGTAGTCTCATAATTATCGAAGGCTGCCTGGCGAAGTTCAGGGGTAATATGGCGCTCGTCCATTGGCCCGTCGAACATATGCTTCTTTTCGGTATCGTCCATATCGTCGTAGTCCTTTTCAGGTACGAACGCTACCCCATTCTTCCAGCTAAAATATTTCTCGCTCACGTCCGTAGCCCATGTTACCGTGTAGCCACTATTCAGTGCATGATCAATAATGTCGGTAATATCATCCATTTTTACATTATACACCTTGTCGAACGACCAATTGTCCGGCACCATCAGCATGGTTTTCTTGTAATATGGGCTAGTAGTAAATGAAGATAACTCCACATAATCTTCTGGGTGAATGCCTACTACTTCCCTTGCAAAACTTTTTGCTGTGTAGGTCTTATGTTCCCAAACGAATTTATCTGGTACCGCACCAAGGTATGAATCCAATACTGCATCATAGGCTTGCTTCCAGGAAGTAGTCAACTTACCATTATGGTTACCGACCACAACATCCAGCATTGCCTTAAGCATTGCCTGAAATTCAGCAAACTTATTCTTGTTGGTTCCATAATGCAACCCGGTATACACAGACTGTGGCATAGCCCCATACTTTGCATACATATTAATTACGTCGTGACACGCACCACCATCGCCCCAGGAAACTGCACCGTGCATACGCACATAATTGTCAGCTTTTTCTTCATATACCATTCTGGCACTGAATAACTGCGCCAGCTCAACCGGAGTTTTACCCATGCGCATCATTTCACTTTCGAGGAATGAATTGGTAGAATAACTCCAACAGGTGCCAGAGCTAGCCTGGTTCTTAACACAAGTATTATCAAGGGTAAGTACCTTGGTAAACTCATATTTTTTCTTGTCATCGTTGGTGCTCTTATTGGCTTCCAGCTTCAGCACGAGGTTATCCTGACCAAGTGCCAGCAGGGGCATAAAAGCGACTGCAATCGAGGCTAATTTCTTCATTATTATAAAACGTTTTTATTAGAGAAGAGTACAAAATTACCTAAAAGTCCGAAAGATAGCGAATTGTAAGGACTGCGAAAAACCAGATCAGGAAATAAGCGGGGGTATTTAATGGGGGAATTGGGGTAAAAGGCTATTGGCATAGTTTTTAAACCATCCCCAGAAAATAGACAACCATGAAAAAGATTCTTCTAAATGTGATCTGTTGTACACTTGCAATGGTATTTATTACTTCTTGTGTAGCAAAACGTAAATACCTTGCTGCCCGGTCGCGGGCCGATCAGGAACAGAAGGAAATCAGTTCCCTCAATGGCCAGATCGCTTCATTGAACGATTCGGTTAACAGAATGTATGCCACAATCAGGAACTTAAACGGAAGAATTGGCGACCTCGGATATGAAAACCAGGCATCGGCCAATCAGCTGAACATGACCAAGGAACAAATCGCTGCTCAGCGCAAACGCCTGGCACAATTGCAGGGTCTTATTGACAACCAGCAACGGGCGACCGAGGCTTTACGCAAAAAAATAGCCGATGCCCTTGTCGGTTTCAATAATGACGAACTGAGTATTACAACCAAAAATGGCCGGGTATATATATCTATGCAGGAAACGTTATTGTTCCCATCCGGCAGTGCAAAGGTAAACCCGAAGGGCAAGGAAGCCCTTTCAAAAGTGGCCTCAGTGCTGAACAATAATTCAGATATCAATATTGACATTGAAGGTCATACCGATAGCGTACCCATTCATAACAAAACATATGCAGACAACTGGGCGCTTAGTGTGAGCCGATCAACGTCTATAGCACATGTGCTGATTGATGAATATCGTGTATCGCCCCGAAAACTTATTGCGAGTGGCAGAAGCTACTACGACCCGATCGCAACAAACGAAAATCCCGGTGGCCGAGCTTTAAACCGCCGTACAGAAATTATACTGGAACCAAAGCTCGACGAACTCATGGAGTTGATGAACGGCAATACAGCAAAGAATTAAGAATTTATAGCTATAACGAGTGTAAAAGAACGGGAGACCGTTCTTTTTTTTGCTGTTAATAATACTTGCGGCCTGCAACCACCTATTAAACTGAGGTAAAAGAAACTCGAAATAAAACAACACACACCCATAATCTTTTCTTTTTTTTGTTCGTTGTATAGTCCGTAAATAAGATAATCAGTAAATTTATAGGCAAATACAATCAATGACGATAAAAACGCAACCACTTATATATTTTTTCTCCGGACTCGCAATTGGCGTGGCTGTTGTAGCAGGTATAGCTTCAAAAAAAATAGAGGCGCCCGCTTCCGCAGTTGAGGTAAGCAAGGAAGGCCGGCCGCAATATAAATGGTACGCACCAGAACTACCTACAAGCCTTGACTTTTGCGGTGAATCGGTTCCGCTGGACCGATGGGAGGTTAAAGAAAGGCTGGACCGTGAATTACTCGTAAATTACTACCTGCATGGCAGCCAATTATATATTCTAAAACTCGCCGGTCGTTATATGCCGCTAATTGAGGATAGGCTAAAAGCGAATGGAGTGCCTGATGACTTCAAATATGTATGCGTTGCGGAAAGCTCTTTGCAACAAAATGCCTTATCAGGCGTTGGCGCCGCAAGCTTTTGGCAATTCATGAAGGATACTGGCCCAAACTTCGGACTGGAAGTTAATGAGGAAGTAGATGAACGTTTTAATGCCAGCAAGGCAACCGATGCTGCCTGCAAATACTTTAAAACGGCGTACGCTAAATTCGGTACGTGGACGGCCGCCGCAGCTTCCTACAATTGTGGGATGGGTGCATATACAGGCCAGCAGGAATTTCAGAAAGCTAATAACTATTATGACATGATCTTCCCTGATGAAACCAACCGATATGTATTCCGTATTCTTGCCCTGAAGTACATTTTATCCAACCCCAAAAAAGTGGGTAATATACTCGAGTCTTCGGAAGAGTATAAACCTTTGAAAAGCAGGACAATACAGGTAGATAAGACAATTCCTGACCTGGCAGTTTGGGCGATCGAGAATAAGACAACTTATAAAATGCTGAAGATCTATAATCCCTGGTTACGTGCACACAAACTAACCGTTAAGGCTGGTAAACAATATGAAATTATGTTGCCCGTCTAATTTTTACATTTAGGTATTCAAAAATAACGAGCCAGAAAATGAAATATTAATGTAAGAAGTCCTCCGGAAATTGTATATTAGCTTTTTGAAAGTTTTATTCTGTCCCATAACGATTAAACAACAAAAACGAATTAATGCGGTCATCTTTGGGCATATTGTTATTGGCATTAACCGGGCTACTGGTTTATAAGCTGGATCAGCCTATGGGCTCCTTGCCAGCGCTGGGACGTTTGGTTGACCCAATCAATGGTTGCTGGACAAGTGCTGAAGATGCTGATAAAAATTTCACTGAAACCATTTCTATCCCATCTTTGAGCCACAATGCACAGGTTTGGTTCGATGCCCGGATGGTACCGCACATTCATGCCGCAAGCGATCACGACATATACTACCTCGAAGGATATATTCATGCCTATTTCCGCCTTTGGCAGATGGATATGGAAACCCGGGCGGCGGCGGGAAAAGTAAGTGAAGTAATTGGGATAAAAGGCTTTGAGTTCGACCGTAAACAGCGACGTAAAGGCATGATCTATGCGGCTGAGCAATCGTTGAAGGCAATGGAAGCCGACCCCAGAACCAAGGTAATGATGGACGCCTATACCGAAGGTATAAATGCATACATCAGCCAATTAAAATTCCGCGATTTTCCGCTGGAGTACAAGTTGATGGGCTTTAAGCCAGAACCATGGACGAATATTAAGAGTGCACTTTTGCTGAAATATATGGCTGACGACCTTACTGGAGCTACAGATGATATTCCGCTTTCTTACCTCCGTGAAGTATTGTCGCCAGAAATATTCCAATTATTGTACCCGGAATCTATAACTGGTTCAAAAACGATAATTCCTCATGGAACGATATTCGAAAAACCATCCCTTGGCAAACCAACTGCTCCGGCAAATACCATTTTCCCTCATTTTACTAAAAAAGATTTCAAGGAAACTCGGGAAGATGGCATTGGTAGTAATAACTGGGCCATAAGTGGTAGCCGGACAAAAAGCGGTGCCACTATACTTTGCGACGACCCGCATCTTGGGCTTAACCTACCTTCTTTATGGTATGAAATTCAGATGCAATCGCCCGGAATGAACGTTTACGGGGTTTCCCTACCCGGAGCACCCGGAGTTATTATCGGCTTCAATGACAGCCTTGCGTGGGGCTTTACCAACAATTACCGAGATGTTAAAGACTTCTACCTGGTAAAAAAAGTGGAAGGAAACAATAAGAAATACTGGTTCGACGGCCAGCAAAGAGATTTCACCCAAAGATTAGAGCATATCATCATCAAAGGAGAAAAGGAATTTGTAGACACTGTTAATTACACCCTTCATGGACCGGTGATGTATGACGAACGTTATGCAGCAGAAGGCGGTCTTGGTAAGCCACTTGCAATGTGCTGGATGGCTCACCGTTCCACCAACGAGTTGCTGGCTGTATACCAAATGAACCGGGCAAAAGATTACAACAGCTTTGTTGATGGTATACTCAATTTTCAATGCCCGGCCCAAAACATGATATATGCTGATAAGGCAGGCAACATAGCTGCATGGGGACAGGGGCAGTTCGTAAATAAATGGAAAGATCAGGGTAAGTACATCATGGACGGTAGTGATAAGGCAGCCCTGTGGGGTGATCTTATACCTATGCGTGAAAACCCGCACGTACTTAACCCACCCAGGGGTTATGTATTCTCTGCCAACGAATGTATAACAGACAGTACCTACCCATACTGGTATAACCAAAGTTTTGTAGAATTCAGGGCATGGCGAATTGACCAGGTCCTGGACACACTACCCAAAGCTACCATTCAGGATATGTTTGCGCTGCAAAATGATAACTACTCCGTATTGGCGGCCAATATGCTGCCACTAATGTTGCGGTTGTTGCCAGATAGTCTTGGAGATAGAGAAAAAGGATACGCAAATCAACTCCGCAACTGGAACTACCGGCTCTCAGCGGGTAAAACTGAAGGAAGTATTTTCCAGGTTTGGTGGTTCTACCTGTATAATAAAACATGGTCGGACCTGAGTAGTGTGCCCAGCCTACTTTACCCTACTCCTGAACGGACGATGCAATTGCTGCAACAGGCCGATTCGGGGAAAGTAAAACTTAAAGAACTGGAAAATTTGCCGCAGCTCATGAGCGTCAGCCTTAGACAGGCTGCCGACAGCCTGGAAAAAGCCAGAAAAAAAGGCCTTGAATGGTATAAAGTAAAAAATACAACCGTCTCCCACCTTTCCCGGTTACCCGCGTTTGGGTTCAGCGATCTTAAAATTGGTGGCTGGGGCAATACGGTAAATGCGGCGAAAGGCAACCATGGCCCCAGCTGGAGGATGGTAGTGCAACTCGGTAAGGAAATTGAGGCCTATGGCGTCTATCCGGGCGGGCAGTCGGGCAACCCCGGGAGTAAGTATTATGCAAATTTCCTGAACCAATGGGTTGCAGGCCGTTATAATAAATTACTCTTTTTGCCGTTCAGTGACAAACAAAACACTACAGAAATAAAGTATACCTGGACGATAAACAAATAACTATATGCGGTTCATCTTATTCATCATACTTGTCATTTTACTTACCTCCATCGGTGAGCAATTTCTGCCCTGGTGGATGATTGCTGTTGTACCGTTTGGCATCTCTCTGTTTATGAATATGAAGGGAGGAACGTCTTTTCTGGCAGGTTTTATAGGTATTGCTTCTTTCTGGTTTGTAGCCGTATTAATGAAGGATATCCCCAACGACCACATTTTATCCGGCAGAATGGCTGTATTATTCCACCTCTCCGACTATGGCCTGCTTATTTTTGTTGTTGCTCTTTTAGGCGGTATAGTAGGCGGCTTATCTGCATGGTCAGGAGCGTTGCTGAGGAAGTAGTCTACAGAATCTTACTTATACCATTGACAATTTCTATTTTAAGAGCCGTTTCGAATCAATCAAATATTATATTAACTTACGTCGCACTCAAACCCAAATGTTGCGATTCATTAACTGCCCACACTAATTGCGAATGTGTAATATAACCAGAACATGAATTCAGTTTACATTATATTCCTTACAAATCCAATAAATATCCTGAAAGAGCCACCCCTTGTCGTCGGTCGTTTCCAATCTGCTGGACGTTGGACCAGAAGCTCAAAATATAGTGCATTTATATTTTACAATTTAATCATTAAAAAATCATTCCGCTATTAAAAAGAACTAATGAATGACAAATACTTCATCTACTTTATCAATTACAAATGAACCAATAACGATTTAATAACAAGAAATAAAAGTTGTATAACGCCAGATAATTACTATCTTCGCTCACAACCCCTATTAATAGCAGATATGGTTATATACCCATGCTATTCTCTTTCAATTTTTAACTTATTTTTTAACACAATAATATCTTATGAAAAAACAACTACACAGTGTGTGGCAAAGAGCCACGCGAACGACACTCGCCTGTCTTTTACTACTGGCCTTCTGGCAACCAGCAAAGGCTCAAACCACATTGTCTACGGGAGACATTTGTATCATTGGAATCAACACAAACACCTCACCCCGAACTTTACAATTTGTCACATTCGTTGATCTTGCAGCAAATACCGTAATAAAATTTGGAGGTACTGGACACACATTTCTTAGTGCGAGCACATCGCATACCGCCAACAACGCCAGAGGACAGGGAAATACTTCAACCTGGACCAACAATACAAGCAGTACAATAGCAAAGGGAACAGTTATAACAATTGACCAAAGTGGCGGCGCAACTGTAGGAGCGACCTCATTTATCCCTAGCAGCTGTAGCTGCGGCATACCTGCTTCCGGGGCAACCTACGCCTCTCTTAGCCAGACGGGTCAAGTAATGTTTGTTTACCAGGGAGGCACTTCAAACAGTACCACGAATGACTATGCATCTACGGGTACTACCACCACTCTAGGTTCCGGAGCGACATCACTTTATCTTTTCGGAATGCAAGGGAGCGGTGCAGCACAAGCGTCGTATACCGGTTTCTTCACATCCTCCGGCACCGTTGGCAATATACAAACCTACCTGCCTTCTGACCTTAGCGGCGCGAATGTATTCCTGGCAGGTACCGCAGTTGCTGGTTTTTACAGCGGCTCAAGGACAGGTAGCACTACTGCAGCTGCCTATCGTGCTTTGGTCAATAATCCTTCTAACTGGACTACTACAACCGGAACTGGAACCGTTACCCTTAATAATACAAACTTCACGATGGGCACTACCCCATCATTTACAGGCGCTACAACAAAAACAGTGTGTCAAAGCTCTTCTGCTAACAGCATCAACTCAAATTTAACTATTACCGATGCTGCAGGTGCAGGAACGGCAACTGAAACATGGTCAATAACTTCAGGCCCTACTCATGGGACTTTAGCTGGATTTTCTGCCACTGCATCTTCTACAGGTGGTTCAGTTACCCCGTCAGGTTGTTCCTATACGCCTACTGCAGGTTACACCGGTACCGATGCCTTTACTATTCAAGTGAGCAATGGTGGAGCGACTGCATCAACGACTATAAATATTACAGTTGCAGCCGCCCCTAACCCGGGTACTCTCTCGATTACTACCACTGGTGGTGGTCCAAATTCAGACAGCTTTTGTGCCACGGCATTTTGTGATCTGGTTACTACCGGCAGCGGTGGCGTATGGAGCTCAGCCAATTCTTCCATTGCTACTGTTGACAACGGTGGCGGTGGCTTTGCGGGTAGGGTTACAGGTATTTATAGTGGTTCTACCATGCCATTGGGTGGTACTACGATCATCAGCTATACAGCTTCGACGGTAAGCTGCGGCACTACTTCTTCTACCAAGTCGGTTTATGTCCGTCCATTTTCTGATACAGGTAGCACCAGAACGCCAGCCTCCGGTACCGTAATATGTACGGGAGCAACCGTTACTGCTACCTCTAACAGCGTAACCAACGGGATTCCAAGGTACCTTGGCACTTCATATGGCCATACCTGGACCACACAGAACTCATCTATTGCATCAGTTTCCGCTTCAACAGGTATCATATATGGTGTTTCTCCCGGTACAGTAAATATAAGCTAT
>CANCOG010000111.1 GCA_947379685.1 Flavipsychrobacter stenotrophus
GGGTACGCAACGGAATACCCAGTTTGTAAGACTCCTGCTCAAAATCCTGCATAAAGGCGAACACGCGCTCAGGGATAGAACCAAAGTAATGGTCTTCCAGCTGCTGGCCTTTTGCCGGGCCATGTCCGAGCAATGTACGTCCGCACATCATCAGGTCAGGACGGGCATTTGCCAGAGCTTCGTCTATAACAAAATATTCCTGCTCCCAGCCCAGGGTTGCTGTAACCTTGGTAACATTCTTATCGAAATAATGACAAACATCAACCGCAGCTTTATCGAGCGCTGCAATTGACTTCAACAAAGGTGCTTTATAATCGAGCGACTCACCATTGTAGGCAATAAATATAGTAGGTATGCAAAGGGTTTTTCCGAAACCAGCTTCCATAATGAAGGCCGGAGAGGATGGATCCCATGCAGTATAGCCACGTGCTTCGAAAGTAGCACGGATGCCGCCGTTCGGGAAGCTCGATGCGTCAGGCTCTTGCTGAATAAGGGCTTCGCCGTCAAACAATTCAATAGCCGTACCATCACTTTTAATGGTAAAGAAAGAATCGTGTTTTTCTGCAGTGGTACCAGTAAGTGGCTGGAACCAATGTGTAAAGTGGGTTACGCCGCGCTCTTCAGCCCAGGCCTTCATGCCTACCGCAACCTGATCGGCAATACGGCGGTCAATACGTTGGCCCGATTTCGCGGAATTCATAAGGCTTTTATATGCCTCATCACTCAGGTGCTCGCGCATAGTGCGGCCGCTGAAAACATTGCTCCCAAAGATTGCGGTGATCTTTTTTTCACCGTATCCCGAGATTATTTTCTCTTCGCTCTGTAAAGTCTGCAGTGCTTGAAAACGTAAAGACGACATAATATTATATTTTACGCAAACATAGAGTTTTTTTTGAAAAACGGCAAATATTTTGGAGTTTTTTCAAAAAAATGTTACATGTTGATTATTTTAAAAGTAAATTGCCTGATGTTGACTTTTAAGACTACAACGTTAAAAATGCAAAAGGCAAAAAAAATGCACTTTCGGATGTGCCGATAAAGGGCATTCCACACCCTTTCGTAGTGCGGGCCGATGTAGAAACACCAGCAGGAAATCAAATACCCTATGGATGTTTGGATTACTTTACTAGCAGACGGCGATCAATATATCGCCCAGTCCTGTACATTATCCACGTAAGTACAAGCAAATTCAGGAGTCATAAATGATTTTATGAATATCATTTGAGGCATTTTGTTTAGCTGAAAATAAATATTAATATCTAAATTCCGGCTGAAATACACAATGGGGAGTTCCTCAATAAATTCAACGCCATCTTTACCGTGCCATTTATAGGCCGACTCCTTAGCGCACCATGCGAGTGTAAAATATTGAATGTCATGAACCAGCATTTCCTGCTCTTCTTCGCTCAAGTACTTGTGCTTGATCCGTGCTATTTTGTCATTCCAGGTTTGTATGTCTATGCCGGCCTCGTCTACCGGATCAATTACAGCCGCAATATATGGCCATGAATGTGAAATAGAAAAATACCATTCTTTATCTGGCAACGAAGGCTTTCCGTGTTCGTCCTTAATAATAGTATGTAATGGAAAATCTTCCTGCAGGTGCTTCAGCAAGAACCTACCCGCCAGGTGTTCCATCCTCCGCTTTTCATTGGCGATATCTGATGACAGCCCGGTGCGCTCCAAAAAAAACGCTTCCGGTTCTTCTACTTTCCATATAGCAGCGCGGCCATGATCGCCAATATTCCATTCTTTAAGTAGTGGCATAGGGCAAAGGTACAGCTGCCACCTTACTTTTAGATTTGATTTTACTTTTTACATTTGCGCAATATTATCGTTGCATGAACCCTAAATCCAATAATAAAATACTCAGATCAATTTTCCTTTTTGTTGTGCTATTTTCGTGTGCATGTAACCCGCAACCAAAGAAGTACATATCCGCAGAACATTTCAAGTATAATCTTAAAATGCAGGTTGAATCTATTCCTAAAATACTCAGCCAAATAAGGAAAGCTGGGATAGGCGAAGACCGGGAATTAAATTTGGAATATTTTTTTTACACAAATACTTTGCAAAAGGCGCAAGAATTTTCAAATAACCTATTAAAATTAGGGTATGATGCACATTTCGGTGCTGCTGTAGGAGAAAAAAACGCTTTTGTCGTTAAGGGCTTTACTCCTAAGCTTAGGATGTCATCAAGCGCCCTTGCAAACTGGGCGAAAAATATGTGCGAACTCGGATACCAATATGATTGCGATTTCGATGGCTGGGAAGCAGCGGTAAAGTAGTTTCCAGTTTGTAGAATTTCTTGAAACGAAAAGAATACGACCACGAATGAACCCGTCCAATATGCATCACCCCTAACTTTAAAACATTCCTTATATTTACAATCGTATCTTCAACTTTTCGGACACAATTAAACGTTTATGAAATACTACCTGCAACTTCTTGGTTTTTTAATATGCTTCTCTTCAAGCGCTCAAACCTATTCCGGTTCCGGTGGTAGTATACCCGACAATAGCGCTCCCGTTAACTTCTATATGACGGTGAGCGGACTGTCGAGCACCACGCTCAATCACGCTTTAGGGTTGGTTAAAGTTCGCATCAATATCAATCACACCTATGATAATGACCTCATCGCAAAGCTCATTGCGCCCGACGGCACCGTGGTATCTTTGTTTACCAACATAGGCGGAGGCGGGCATAATTTCACCAATACCTGCTTCGATTCCAGCATTACGTCTCTACCTATAACCAGCGATACCGCACCCTTTACTGGCACCTACCTGCCAGAGGGAAATCTCGGTAATGTAAATAATAACCAAAATGGGAATGGCGTTTGGATACTCCAGGTGCAAGATAATGCTACTGCTGACACTGGCTCGGTAATCAACTGGCAGCTTACGTTTGGCAGTAACGCTCCCCTACCGTTTGGCATGAGTTCCGATATCCCGCTTGTGGTTATCAATACAAATGGGCAAACCATTACTGGCGGCAGCCCCGTCTTTGCCAATATGAAGGTAATAGACCATGGCATTGGTGCCACCAACCACTACCTCGACACGGGAAATATATTCAATGGAATAATAGATATTAAAGTCAGAGGGTCGTATTCAGCCTCGCTGCCACAAGTGCCTTACAGGATCACCACCTATACTGCCGATTCGTCTGCTGATTCAAATGTGGCCATGCTCAATATGCCCAGTGAGCACGACTGGATATTATTGGCAGGTTACAACGACAAGTCATTTATCAGGAACACACTCATGTATAAACTGTTTGGCAACATTGGGCATTATGCTTCCCGCACCCGCCATTGTGAGGTTATACTTAACGGTGAATATATCGGAATATATGTTTTCCTGGAGAAAATTAAGCGGGATAAAAACCGAATAGATATTTCCAAACTCAAACTGAGTGACACAACGGGCAATGAATTGACTGGTGGTTATATTTTCAGACATGATTACTCCGATGTTGGATGGACATCCCAATATGCTCCGGACTCATGTAACACCCGTTATTACGAATTTGAGTACGACTACCCGTCTCCTGACTCTATTCAGATTCCTCAGGGCAATTATATAAAACATATCATAGATACACTTGAGTCCCGCCTGTATGGCAGCCATCCTTACGATACGCTCAGGGGCTACAGGCCCAAAATAAATACAGTTTCCTTTGTAGATTATATGTTGTGCAACGAATTGGCGTGGAACATTGATGGCTATAAAAAGAGCATGTTCTTTCATAAGGATAAGAACAGCCACGACAGTACCCTGCACGCCGGACCCATCTGGGATTTTGACTGGTCATTGAAACGTATGCCTTGGGTGCCAACCGACTATTCGGGTTGGAATTACACGCTTAATCCATGTGATGGCGATGTACTCTTCCTGCCCTGGTTCAATATCCTGATGCAGGATACCCTATTCCAGAATGAGGCACGCTGCCACTGGGATTATTTCAGGCAGCACTCTTTCAAAACCGACTCCATTAATCATTATATAGATTCAATGGCTCACTTGCTCCGCAATGCCCAGCAACAACATTTCACCCGCTGGCAAATTCTGGGTATTAATACTGGCACCCCGGAAGTCGCACCGTTCTCTGCAACGTTTCAGGAGGAGATCGATACCCTCAAATCGATATTGAAACAACGTATGTTGTGGATAGATGCCAATTTGCCGGGCGTTTGCCGGAAGCCTTACGACCCGTTCCCAAGATTGACAACACCATCCGTAGTCAAGGAAGCCGGCTTGAATTGCTACCCTAACCCCGCAAGCAATTCATTTACAATAAACTACAATGGTAGCCCCACCCGTTGCATAAAAGTATACTCGCAGCTCGGGCAGCTACTGTATACCCAAAATGTCACTGGCAGCCAGTTCGACATCTCGGTTGATTGTGCTAAGTGGAGCCCGGGATTATACCTCGTGGTTGTTGAGCGGGAAAACAATGCGCCATTGCTGTATAAGTTGATGAAGGAATAGATATGTAATAATGTATTTTCGCAATCGCTGTCAACGGCTCAATAGGTAGCTTTTCGAATATAAAACAACACAAAATAAGCATTTAACTGTCTGCCAAAAATGCGCGGCAACTGGCTCGTCAGTGAAAAATTGTCCCCATCATTAAGTTAATGTGACCAAAATCATAGGAAACCTGCTAAAATGGCTGACAATTGTCAGCCATTTGGCTTTGGCATAAAATCTGCTTATTGCTTAACACAACAATCGTTTTTAACAACTAAAATTTTATAAACAATGGCTAACAACGTGAACATTACTCCCCTGCATGACCGGGTGATCGTGAAATCTGCCCCTGCTGTGGAAAAAACTGCTGGTGGCATTATCATTCCTGATACTGCTAAGGAAAAACCTCAACGTGGAACAGTACTGGCTGCAGGACCTGGAAAGAAAGACGAACCAATGACAGTTAAGACTGGCGATACCATATTATATGGTAAGTATGCCGGCACTGAAATTACGCTGGAAGGTGAAGACTACCTGATCATGCGCGAAAGTGATATCCTCGCGGTTATCTAAACAATTCGACAATATGACAATTCGGCAATTAGCCAATTGCTCATGTGACGGAACAAATTATCATAATCAACTATTTTAACTAACAGTGCAATTGCCGAATTGGCTAATTGCCTAATTGAAAAATTAAAAAAACTATGTCAAAACAACTTTTCTTTAACATTGAAGCGCGCAACAGAATGAAGCGCGGTGTAGATATACTGGCTGATGCAGTAAAAGTAACGCTCGGACCTAAAGGTCGTAACGTAGTTATCGAGAAAAAATTCGGTGCACCTTCAGTAACCAAGGATGGTGTTACTGTAGCCAAGGAAATTGAACTGGAAGACGGTATTGAGAACATGGGTGCGCAGATGGTGAAAGAAGTAGCATCAAAAACAGCTGATTTGGCTGGAGATGGTACTACTACAGCAACTGTTCTGGCTCAGTCTATCATTGGCGAAGGCCTGAAGAACGTTGCAGCAGGCGCTAACCCAATGGATCTGAAACGCGGTATCGACAAGGCAGTTTCTGCCGTTGTTGAAAACCTGAAAGCTCAGTCTCAGAAGGTAGGTAATGACAATAAGATGATTGAGCAGGTTGCTTCGATCTCTGCAAATAACGATAACACTATCGGTGCACTTATCGCTCAGGCTATGGCCAAGGTAGGCAACGAAGGTGTTATTACTGTTGAAGAAGCGAAAGGCACTGAAACTACAGTTGAAGTAGTAGAAGGTATGCAGTTCGACCGCGGTTATTTAAGCCCATACTTTGTAACCAACTCTGAAAAAATGATGGTTGAGTTGCAGAACCCATACATCCTGATCTATGAAAAGAAAGTAAGCACTTTGAAAGACATCCTTCCTATCCTGGAAAGTGTTGTACAGAGCGGCCGCCCTTTATTGATCATTGCTGAAGATGTTGACGGTGAAGCATTGGCTACATTGGTTGTAAACAAATTGCGTGGTTCATTGAAGATCGCTGCTGTTAAGGCTCCGGGCTTCGGCGACCGTCGTAAGGAAATGCTACAGGATATCGCCGTTTTAACTGGCGGTACTGTGATCAGCGAAGACCAGGGCTACAAACTGGAGAACGCTTCAATAGCTTCTTTAGGCCAGGCTGAAAGCATTACTATTGATAAGGATAACACAACTGTTGTAGGTGGTAAGGGTGTAAAAGACACTATCACTGCACGTGTAAACCAGATCAAAACTCAAATTGAAAGCACAACCAGCGATTACGACCGTGAGAAATTACAGGAGCGTTTGGCTAAGTTGAGCGGTGGTGTTGCTGTACTTTACGTAGGTGCTGCAAGCGAAGTGGAAATGAAGGAGAAGAAAGACCGTGTTGACGATGCTTTACATGCAACCCGCGCTGCGGTTGAAGAAGGTATTGTACCAGGTGGTGGTGTTGCTTACATCCGTGCTATCGAGTCTCTCGATGCGGTTAAGACCGACAACGCTGACGAAAAAACAGGTGTTGCTATCGTTCGTCGTTCTTTGGAAGAGCCATTACGTCAGATCGTTGCTAACGCTGGTCTTGAAGGTTCTATCATTGTTCAGAAAGTCCGTGAAGGCAAGGCTGATTACGGTTTCAATGCGCGCACTGAGGTTTATGAAAACCTGCTTGCTGCCGGTGTAATTGACCCAACTAAGGTGAGCCGTGTTGCATTGGAAAATGCAGCATCTATCGCCAGCATGTTGCTGACTACAGAATGTGTAATCGCTGATAAGCCAGAACCTAAGTCATCTGCCCCAATGGGTGGCGGTATGCCAGGCGGAATGGGCGGAATGGATTATTAAAATAAGTAGTTGTAAGTCGATAGTCGTAAGTCGAACTGTTAGATCTACAAAAAATAAGTGCAAAGCCTCCGGATTTCCGGGGGCTTTGTTAATTGGGAAGCTTAAAACAACAACAGGAAGATCACTTGCAGACAGCACCCCAGCACCCCTTTGCCCCTCTACCCTGTAATACCAAAAGAACTTTGCGAAACTCTGCGGCCCTCTTTTGCGCTCTCTGCGAGAAATGACGGTAACCATTCCTAAAATGCGCTGCAAGAAACCCCTTTTATATCCCCTGAAGTGTGGCGAAACAGAAAATTTATAATGCCACAAATACATACTCGGCCTCTTATCGTGAATTATTCCTTGGACGCATCATCTGAATCAAAATCTCCAAACAATTCCGTTAAGTCAAGCGAAAAGCCTGGTATAACAGCCGTTGTTACTATATCGCCCTGCGTTTTTACGCCGGCAAATTGAAATTTCCCGCTTTCAAGCGTATAAATGGTAAACGTTTGGTTCTGCGGGCTTACGATCCAATATTCTCTCACACCAGACTCTTCGTAAACTTCATACTTATTTTTCAATTCCTTTGAACTGTTACCAGGGCTAAGTACTTCAACCACCAGATCCGGCGCACCTACACAGCCCCTATAGTCAATCTTTGACGGATCGCAAACAACAAACACATCGGGTTGCAATACAGTAACAATATCTTCGTCCTTAGCTGACTTCCTTGTTAATCGCACATCAAAAGGAGCAATGAACGCGCGGCACTTCTTTTTCCATAGAAAAACATTCATTAGTGTATGAATATTCCCAGCCAATATCTGGTGGTATGAGTTAGGGGCGGGACTCATCTTGAATATTTTCCCTTTTATCAGTTCTACCCGCTCTTCAAATTGCCATTCATAGTAGTCGGCGTAAGTATATAATTTGTTCAGATCGAGGTCAGCAAATTGCATCAGCCAAAGTTTATTCAAAGATACGGATAGTTAATTATACTTGATTGCGCAGGTAACCAGGGTTCCCTTCAAACTGAATCGCACTAGCATCTGCACTAAAAAGCCAGAGCCCCGGAAAACTCCGGGGCTCTGGCAAGGCCAAAATGATCTGCAACTATTTTGTCAGCACGACCTTCGCGCTGAATCTTTCTGATTTTGTGTTTGCAGTGATGAAGTAAACTCCAGCTGCTTCGTCAAGCACAATCTCATTGGCTTCGTTGGTGTTCATAGAAAATTCTTTCACTTTCTGCCCAATGCTATTTGAAATAACTACAGTAGCCTTTTCAGTACCGAGAGTAGCCAACCTGAGTTTAAATGAACCACTGTTAGGGTTAGGCACGATGCTCATAGATCCTGAATTGGCTGCATTGATGTTGGTAACAGCCAATGGCGTATTGTAATAACTCTTCTGCATACAATCACCATGAGTGGTAATTACCCAGTAATAGTTATGGGTGAAGTCTGCGTTGGTATTGGTATAGTTCTGGTTTGTTTCACCCGGCAACATGGTTGAATCCAGGGTAGCAACGTCATCATAACCCCACTGATAGGTATCCATATTATTAGCGAGACAAACGAAGTCATTGTTAAAGAAGACTACTTCTGGTTTATCAGAAACACTTGTTCCTGTTTCAACACGGTATGAAGTAACTGAAGGGCAATTGTTACCTGGCAGCGATGCAAGCAAGTAAATGGTAGCGGGTCCGGGACTATTGAAATTAACGAGACAATATTGCCTTGTAGTTCCGGTTGCCCAAACCTGTGCACCTACTGCAGACCAGGTGTAATCTACACCAGTTGGAGGAGGATTGGCCGTACCGAAATTCTGGAAGTCAGTCTGCCTGCATACAGCTCCAGGTGAGTGTGTGGTTATTTGCGGGCCACCAGGACTTGGCTGAATGGTAACGGCAACGTTCTGAGTTGTACTACAGCCATCAAATAGAAGCGAGTATACGTAATTTACCGTCACATTACCCAGTGTACTGTTGATCAGCGTTTCATGGATATTGTGAGCGCCATTGCCGTTTGTTGGTGTAATTGCACTATTGGCAGTACGCACCCACAGCGCAGTTGTTCCAGCTCCGGTACTCTCTGAATCGACATATACAAATGGAGCATTGCTGCACACGGTATCTGTAAGCGGACTGGTAAGGCGCGGATTGGGCTTCACACTCACCACAACATTAGTAGTATCGGTACAGCCATGTAAAGTAGTTGTATACATGTAAGTTACATGCACAACGCTATCGGCAGTACTGTTCAGGTATTCAGCAATGTTACCAGTGCCTGTTCCAGCAGCATTGCTGATAAAAGGAACAACAGATCTGGTCCAGTTAAGAGTAACGCCGGCAGAATCCGATGTAGCTGCGTAGTTCAAAAGACTGCTATCGCAAATAGATGCTGTTATCTGAGAGGTAAGCGCCGGTGCATTTGCTACCCTGAACGGATGGGTTATGGTAGATGAGCCACAGGAGTTAACTGTAGTGTACGAGATCAGCACTGCCCCTGCACCTACAGCAGTTACATTTCCGGTGCCTGAAATTGAGGCTACAGCCGTATTGCTGCTAGCCCAGGTTCCACCTGCTACTGTATTGCTGTATAAAACTACCATACCACGACAAGCAGAGTCAATACCAGTAATGATACCTGGTGAAGGCGACCCTGGGTTGATGTGTATAGCGAATCGTGCTGTATCTGAACTACAGCTATTTGAATCTATATTGTAAATGGTGACGTCGCCAGCTGTGATCCCGGTTACAATTCCGGAAGCATCCACTGTAGCAAGCGCTGTGTTTGTACTCACCCAAGAAACGCCATATCCACCCGTAAGCGTGTCGAGAGTACCCGCACAAATGGTATCCTTACCGGCAAGTGTGCCCGCATCAGCAGGTAATGTTACAACAACTGGATGTGAGATAAATAAGCTACCACATGAAGCATTTGTCACTGTGTATCTTATTGTAGCTGCTCCACCGGAAAGACCCGTTACCATACCCGTAGATGATACGCTGGCATGTGTTCCACCAAAGCTCACACTCCATGCACCTGCCGCAGTATCAGTAAGGAAAATAGCACTACCCACACAAACAACGTTTGGTCCTACAATAACTCCGGTATCAGGAAGAGGCAGAACCTGAATTGATTTAACTGCCGTATCAGATCCACAAGTGTTACCAAGAATATACATTACCGTATCGAGACCAGCAGCTGAACCAGTTACAACGCCTGTACCAGAAATAGTAGCACGACCGTTGGTCATCCTCCAGGTTCCTCCACTTGGGGTGGACGCTTGAGTAATAGTTGCCGCAACGCATACCTGACTTACGCCGGTAATGGCACCGGTAACAGGTATAGTAATAACGTTGACAGCGGCACCTGTGTTTGCCGTGCCACAAATATTTGTAACAGAATAATGAATAGTTGTTGAGCCTGCGCTTACGCCGGTCACCACACCCGATCCATTTACTGTAGCCACCGCTGAATTTACTGAGCTCCAGGTTCCACCTGATACTGTGGGCGTAAAGGTAGTCGTACCACCGAGACAAACAGACGATGAACCAGAAATTGTACCTGCATTAGCTGCCGGGGTTATTGTAAGGGCAACGCTGTCAATAGCAGCCCCGCAACTGTTACTGTTTGTATAAAGAACTACAACTGACCCACCAGCCACACCGGTAACAACACCAGAGCCTGCGCCTACTGTAGCTATGGCAGTATTGCGGCTGCTCCATGCGCCACCGGAGGTCGTAATACTCAAGGCAGACGTAGTTCCTGCACAAAATGTAGTTGTTCCGGAAATAGTTCCGTTGGTAGGCACATTAAATACGCTTACTGATTTAGTAGCATTTGCTGTACCGCAAGCGTTGTTGACTGTATAACTGATGGTAGCAGGGCCGGGCGATGCGCCATTTACGACTCCTGCACTTGTAACGGAAGCAATTGCCGAATTACTGCTACTCCAGGTCCCACCGGCTGCAGTTACAGTAAATGTAGAAGGTGTTCCTATACAAATATTTGTTGCCCCGGAAACAGTACCCGCATAAGCAGTGCTGTCAACGGCAAATGCCATATTTGCTGTATCGGTACCACATGAATTGGTTACAGTGTAAACAATTGTTGTTATGCCGGACATTAAGCCAGTAAGAACACCCGCGCTTGTAATTGTTGCAACTGAAGGGTTGCTACTTGACCAGGAACCGGTAGTAGTAGAGTCGTGTAACGTAGTAGAAGGAGACGAAGTAAGGCATACAGATGAAAGCCCCGTAATGGCTCCTGCCACTGGGGCGGGGTTAACCGTAATTGCCCGGGTTGCTACGGCAGAACCGCAACTGCTCGAAACTGAATAAGATATGGTAGCAGAGCCGGAAGAAAGGCCTGAAATAAGCCCTGTTGTACTTACAGATGCTATTGTTGAAGCAGAACTACTCCAGGTACCGCCAGTTATAGTGTCGGCAAAGCCAGTAGTTGCACCCACACAAACTGCCGACGCACCGGTAATTCCACCTGCAGTAACTGCACTAGTCACTGTTACCGGATGAGAAGCATTTGTTGTACCGCAAATATTTGAAACTGTATAGATAATAGTAGGATGCCCAACTGACACACCGGTAACTACACCCGTTGTACTAACCGTCGCCCGGCTCGTACTATC
>CANCOG010000112.1 GCA_947379685.1 Flavipsychrobacter stenotrophus
TCCCGACATTTAGTCGGGAGGGTCCGCGGTTCGAACCCGTGTGCTTCCACAAAAGCCTCGCAAAATGCGGGGCTTTTTTTTGCCCTTGCCTGGTCTTGAGTTGAGTTGACACAAAACGTCAACTTGAAAGAAATGAAATTTGGTTCATACAAATATGCCAATTACGACCTACTCAACGGTCAGGCAGAATAGGTATTTTGAAATTACAAGCCAGTTGCTGTCACGTATCCACCCTTATAACCTTCCATCCAAAACCGTTTATATTCATCATCAACTGCAAAAATCTCATCTAACCACCACAACCGACAAATAAACGTTAAACCCTAACCATTTGTAACGATAAGAACCGGTTTGCATGATACATTCGTACTCAAATCTATTCTATGAAAACCATTGGCATTATTGGCGGATCGGGCTTTACAGGTAAGTACATTACTGAGCTACTTGTTAAAAATGGTTACAGTGTGATCATTTTTACGCGTAGTACAAAAGGCATACCAAACACGACACAGGTCATGTATGCGCAATGGGATTGGGTCACTGGAACCGGAGACGTCGAAGCGTTAAAAAGGCTCGATGTGGCCATTCACCTGGCTGGTGCTGGTATTGCAGAAAAGAGATGGACAACACAACGAAAAAAGGAGATTCTGGATAGCAGAGTAAACAGCACAAATTTCCTGCTTGAACAACTCAAATTGCATGCACCTGACTGTAAGACATTTATTGCCGCATCAGCCACAGGCTTCTATGGCCCTGACAACCCGGGAAACAGCGCATTTACCGAAGATGCCAGCCCGGCTACCGACTTCCTGGGCAATACCTGCCGCGACTGGGAGAATGCGTCAAAAAGGGGCGCTACGTTCATGCGCACAGCTGTATTAAGGTTTGGAATTGTACTCGGCAAGGAAGGGGGCGCATTTCCGGAGCTGGCAGGCCCGATGAAATTTGGCATTATGCCCATTCTGGGCAACGGCAAACAGGTCGTAAGCTGGATATCAGTTGAAGACATTGCTGGCATTGTGCTTTTCGCCATTGAACACGAGGGGGTCTCTGGAATATACAACACCGTAGCCCCTAATCCGGCGACACACAAGCAGCTAATGCAAACCATTAGCCGACTCAGGAAAGGGTTCGCAATACCTGCGCCAGTCCCGGCATTTGTACTGAAAATAATGCTGGGAGAATTAAGTATCGAATTGTTGAAAAGTTGTAACGTTAGCGCAAAAAAAATTCAGGATGCCGGTTACAAATTCGCGCATCCTGAAATTTCCGGAGCCATTGGCTCTATTTTGGCAAAGTAAATATCCTGTATATATTACGAAAGCAGTTTCTGCCTGAGCAAGAATTCGAGTTGCTCATTAGAAACACTGAGTTTCTTGTTCATTTCACGCTCTTCAAGCTTTTCAGCATAAACATCATACGCCCTCAGAATAGTCATATCCAACTCCTCCTCATTCCAGGGTTTGGTGAGGTAATGAAATATCTTGCCCTTATTAACAGCGTCTACAACAGCATTCATATCAGCATAACCTGTAAGCAATATCCTTATTGGGTCAGGATAGTCACCTAATATCGTCTCCAGAAATTCCACACCGGTCATTTGTGGCATCCGCTGATCGGTAATAATGATATTTATGGGGTTGTCATGCAACACCTTTATAGCTTCTTCACCGCTAATCGCAGTGTAGATATTATATTTAATTCTAAATACAGCCTTAAAAGAAATCAGGTTATTTATTTCATCATCAACATATAAAATGTTAATCCCATCTTTTTTCATCACTGTCGTTTTACAAACATTACTGAAATAATAATTAATTGCAAGGTACTCAAAATTCTTGAAATTTACACAGATATTGCAGTATATTTATGCATTCTCTTTCGTAAACGTATTGTTAACATAAATTTTTAAATAAATCCGTTAATAATTCTAATGCCGGGGCTATTAATAACTAATTAGTAAAAAATGAGCAACATTAAGGACAAAATAAAACGCTCTTCAGGCCTGAACAGCCTGTACAAACCTGAGTTTTTTCGCTTGGCAGACGTTGAAGACAGGAAGAAATTCGATTTACTAATATTGCGTGAAGATGTACATGTGTTCGATGAGATTAACAGCCAGTTAAGGGAATTAATCAAAAGCAGAAATCCTAAGCAAAGGCTTAGTGATGAAGATTATCATAAACTAATCTCCAAACATTTAAACGACTGTGAACCTGACAATTACGGAGTTTGGGTATTCTATCCCTGGTCTGGCAGAATGGTACATATGCTGGACAGTGAAGAATTTATCGACTTACGGACATCAGCGAACAGACACAAGATAACTACCGCGGAACGCGACCTTTTAGGCACAAAAAAAGTTGGCGTTATCGGACTTTCAGTTGGACAGTCCGTTTCTGTCACACTGGCTATGGAACGGGGATGTGGAGAACTTCGCCTTGCCGACTTCGACACACTTGAATTGAATAACCTGAACCGTATACGCACAGGTGTACACAACCTCGGCTTATATAAAGCTTACTCGGTTGCCCGGGAAATTGCGGAAATCGATCCATTCTTTAAAGTAGTGTGTTACACAGAAGGCATTACCAACACTACTATCGATGATTTTTTCACCAGGGAAGGCAAATTAGACCTTGTTATAGATGAATGCGACGGGGTCAATATTAAAATTAAATGCAGGATCAAAGCAAAAGCCCTTCATATTCCTGTGCTGATGGAAGCAAGCGATAGAGGAACACTGGATATCGAACGGTTTGACCTTGATCATAACCGCCCCATCATGCATGGATGGCTGAAACACTTACCCATCGACTTTGATGTGCTGGACAACCTCAACACGCCCGACGAAAAACTACCATATATTTTACCCATATCGGGGCTGGAGACTCTATCTTCGAGGATGAGAGCATCCATGATAGAAATACAGAATTCCATTACTACCTGGCCGCAACTAGCTACCGCCGTGACCCTTGGCGGGGCAATTACAGCTGATACCTGCAGGCGTATTTTCCTGAACCAGTTTTCTGATTCGGGCCGGTACTTCATTGATATGGAAAGCCTGGTACGGGACATAAAACCCCGAAAGGAATATTCTCCCGGCGATGGTTACCTGTTACTCGACGAAAATGAGATGAGCATCATTGCAACAGATGCCCTCAGGCAAATAACGCCAACCGGATATGAGCCGGAAGACGCTGAAATAAAAAAATTGGTTACTGTTGCTATCGCAGCCCCTTCATCAGGAAACGACCAGCCCTGGAAATGGCTTTATACAAAGGGATGCTTATTCTTGTTTGCTGAAAACGAAGAATTCAGCCCATTTACCGATGTCAATAACAGCTCATCCTATATTGCAGCAGGCGCTGCTTTGGAGAATCTGGAACTGGAAGCAAGAAGGAAAACTCTGGGCACAATTATTACCTTGCTGCCATTAAAAAAGTATGCGAAACTAGCCGCAATAATACAATTTCATAAAGATGAACTCCCCCCGTCCGACCTTACAGGTTCTGACGACCTTGTACATTATATCAATTACCGCATCACAAACCGAAAGCAAGGCAACGGTCGTAAGATAAATAAAGATAAGATTGACAGACTAAAATCTGTTGTAGCCTCCGTGGCGGGCGCTGAGTTAATCGTAAAAGAGAACCCTGGCGTTATAGAGAAAATAGCCAATATCATTTCAATTGCGCATCGCCTTAAACTGCTCCATGCACCATCACATTTTGAATTTTTCAGGCAACTTAGATGGAGTAATGATGAATGTATGAGAACTAGTGATGGCATTCATATAGATGCTCTGGAACTGTCGCCTGCCGAGGTAATAGCGCTCAGAATGATCAGGAAGCAGGAGGTTATCAGGCTCCTTTCGGAATGGAAAGGAGGACAAGCACTTGAATACGGGATAAAAAAAACAGTAGAGTCATCTTCAGCTATTGGTTTAATAACAATGCCCGATTATTCGCCAAGAAGCTATATCTTAGCAGGAAAAGCTGTACAAAGAATGTGGCTGACTGCTACCAAGAATGATATTTCAATACATCCTTTGCAGGCTGCCGTGCTTCAATTTACCCATCTCGCTTCAGGCGTCTCAAAGAATATACCCACCCAATTGAGTGATGAATTGACTGAACAATACAAAAATTTTAATGAAATTTTCCGGGACACTGAATCTAAAAATGCTGTGTTCTTGTTCAGGTTAAGTATTGCCGAAAAACCGTTGACAAAAACTTACAGGAAACAAACAGAAAAAGTACTTTTTTCACCTAATACCAGATAATGATACGTATCCGTGCATTTAGGGCAATGGATGAATTAGAGTCATGTATGAAATTTGTTGAAGGTCACATGAAGATCTTGAAAGTTTTCGACATCGCTATGATTACATCTGCAAATGTGGAGTGGTTTAACGACCCTAACACATATGTTATTGCTGCAGAATCGACTGAAACCGGGAAAATGCTGGGGGGAGCGAGAGTGCAGATTGCGGGCGGCAAGTACCCACTCCCGATTGAAAAAGCTGTAACCGAAATTGACGAAAGGATTCATGAAACAATACAATATTATATCCCTGAGGGTACCGGTGAACTATGTGGTTTATGGAATTCGAGGGAGATTGCCGGCATGGGCATAGGTAGTGTATATCTCACTCGTACGGCAGTTTGTATTGCACCTCAGCTAAAACTCAAAACATTATTTGCTCTTTGTGCCCCCTACACTGTTGAAATGGGTGAAAAGGTTGGGTTCAGGGTTACTACCTTCCTGGGTAACAACGGTACTTTTTATTACCCTAAACAAGATCTGGTGGCAACCGGCATGCTGCTGCCCAACTCCTACACGTTGGAGACCGCGGACTCTGAAGAGAAAGACGAAATATTTAGTATACGAGAGAATTTAAAACAGCTTAAAGTTGCCGAAGGGAGACGTGGGAAATTCGATTTGCATTTTGATTTAGAAATAAAAAATTGCCCATGAAAAACCTTTTCTTTTTATTCCTGCTTGGTATAATATGCTTTTTTTCGTGTGCTGTTTTTGGCCAGGAACCTGTTATATATAATTCCCCTGGCAAAAATATCCCCATTGGAAGACAAATCAGCACGCTGGAAGACAAAGAAAAAAAGATGACGTTGGCTGATGCTCTGACTTCGAAAAAATTTGTCCGAAGCACGCTTGATGCACCCAGCCTTAACGTAAGTCTTTCCACTTTTTGGGTAAAAATGATCGTGAACAACCAGACAGATGCGCAATCTCTTGTTCTGAATCTGGAGTACCCGACAATTGACAGCATAACATTTTACGCCATTAAGGACTCTGGAAAGTATGACAGCGTTGCGAGTGGCGAGTTCGTACCTTTTTTCAACAGAGAGTATAAACATCAAAATTATATTTTCGACCTCGACGTAAAGAAGGGGCAGTCACGTACATATCTGCTGAAAGTATTTGCATCTGAGCCTATTCAGCTGCCACTTACCATCGGGTCTGCACAAACTATTGCGGAAGAAATTTATACCCGCGACCTGCTCTTTGGTTTGTATGCCGGCATAATACTGGTAATGTTACTGTATAATTTATTCCTCTATTTTACCGTAAGAGATAAATCATATTTATTTTATGTTGGCTACATCTTTTTTACGGGGCTCACTCAGGCATGCCTGCAAGGCTATGCTCCCCGTTTTTTCTATCCAAATTCTTACTACCTCGCCAATGCAATGATGGTATGGGTGCCGGCATTTTCAGGCATTTTCGCGATAGTGTTTATCAACAACTTTATGCAGGTCCGCGTATTTACCCCGGTTCTTTATCGTGTTATCGTCGCATTCCTGATTGTATATTTCGGTATTGTTGCTTTGAGCTTTTCCGGCCAGTTTTTAATGTGTACCGAAATCATGCAACTTGCAGTAACTGTCCTTGCTGTTGTTGTTTATGTTACAGCCGTAAAAATATCACTGAAAGGCTATCGCCCTGCAAAAATATTCCTGGTCGCCTGGACGGTATTTATAGCCGCAGTAGTTGTTTTTGTAATGCGAAACTTCGGAGCCCTACCCTACAATAATTACACTTATTACGCTATGCAGATAGGGTCTGCCGTAGAAGTGGTACTACTGTCCTTCGCACTTGCGGACAAGATAAACCTGTTCAGGAAGGAAAAAGAAGAGTCGCAGGCGCAAGCTATGGTTGCCTTACAGGAAAACGAACGCATTGTAAGAGAGCAAAATGTTATCCTTGAAAAGAAAGTAGGCGAACGCACCCACGAATTGAGGCTTTCTAATACAGAATTGAATAAAGCGATGAAGGAGCTAAAGGATGCAGAGTCGCAATTGGTAGAATCTGAAAAAATGGCATCTTTGGGTCAATTGACAGCCGGGATAGCTCATGAGATCAACAACCCGATAAACTTCGTCACTTCCAATGTAAAGCCGCTAAACAGGGACGTACAGATTTTGCTGGATACCGTAGATGTTATGGAAAAGATGATTGTTGAACAATCGCCTGAAAAACAAAAGCAAATCAAGGATTACAAACAGGAAATTGATTACGATTATCTTAAACTTGAGATTGAACAGCTGCTGAGCGGAATAAGTGACGGCGCCTCCAGAACCGCTGAAATTGTAAAGGGACTTCGCATTTTTTCGAGGCTGGATGAAGACGACATTAAGAGAGCTGACATCAATGAGGGTATGGATTCTACTCTTGTTATCAGCAATAACCTGCTGAATAACCTGATAACAATTGATAAAAGTTATGGAAATTTGCCACTGATAGAATGTTATCCCGGGAAACTAAACCAGGTTTTCCTTAATATGATTTCCAATGCTGTTTATGCAGTAAAGAAAAAATTCGGGGATAAGGAAGGTGGCGTGATAACCATCAAAACTTTCCGCGACGATCAGTTTATCAATATCGTTATTGGCGACAACGGGATGGGGATGGACGAGAATACCAAGAAAAGATTATTTGAACCATTTTTCACCACGAAGGATGTAGGAGAAGGGACAGGTCTGGGGCTCTCTATTGCCTACAATACTATCAATAAACATAATGGTCAGATCGTAATTGATTCGGAACCCGGAGTTGGTACATCATTTACAATTAAATTACCTTTAATTCAACACTAACACTGGGTCACAAGATGGAGAAAATTAAAATCCTATATATAGACGATGAACAAAATAACCTGAATGGCTTCAAGGCTTCATTCCGTTTCGATTATTTTGTTTTTGTTGCAGCTACAACCAGCCAGGCCCGTGCGTTCCTGGAAGAGCATAGCGATATAAGGATTATATTATGCGATCAAAGAATGCCCGACCAAACTGGAGTGCGTTTCTTTGAGGAGATTAGGGAAAAACACCCGAATCCTATCCGCATGCTCATTACCGGCTACACCGATATAGAAGCTGTAATTGACGGCATAAACAGGGGACATATTTTCAGGTACATTAAAAAACCATGGACCGATACCGACATAAAATCGGCCATTGAAGAGGGCAATAAGTTCTATCTAACGAACTCATTGCTCAGTGTGAAAAATGACGAGTTACGGTCGGCTTATGACGAACTAGGTAAATTTGCTTATAGCGTGTCACATGACATGAGGGGCCCGTTACTTGGTGTAATAGCTGCAATTGAGATCATAAACAAGTCTGAGAACATAAATGAGGTTAAAGAAATTGCGGGAATGATGGATGTTGCCGTAAAACAATTGGACGCATTCATTATTAATTTGCATGAATACTATAGCCTAAAGCGTGGTAGCCTTGTATACGAGCCCATTGATTTTAAGACAATAGTAGGTGACCTGGCTGCCCTGTTTAAGGTAGCGGGAAGTATGGAGAACATTCATTTCACAGTCAATGTTTCCCAGACAGGTGATTTTTATTCCGACCTGATCTCCATTAAGATAATCCTCAATAACCTACTTTCCAACGCCTTCAAATATCAGCGAAAGGGAAGTGACAATAAATATGTGGAAATAAACATTGACGTCACGAACACAGTAGCCACAATCTTCGTGAAAGACAATGGAATTGGCATCCACGAAGAGTACATCAATAATATATTTACAATGTTTTACAGAGCAACATCCGAAGAAACAGGTTCCGGCTTCGGATTGTACAATGTAAAAGACGCACTCAATAAGCTGCAAGGCACAATTGAAGTATCGTCAACTATTAATGAAGGAACTATCTTTAAAGTAACCATACCAGGGAAAACACATGCTGCCAAATAACCAACACCACTTTATTGTTATTGACGATAGCAAACTCGATTGCTTTATCGCCGAAAAGATCATCAAAAACACCGGAAAGTGCGCTTCCATTAAAACGTTTGTTCAGGCAAAAGACGCTTTGGAGTTTATCGCCACACAAGAGCCACTTTCTCCGCTACCTGTTATCATTCTCGTCGACATACAAATGCCTGTGATGAATGGGTTTCAGTTTGTTGAGGCTTTTGAACAACTTCCCTATGCGGTAATCAGCAAGTATATTATTTATGTTATTTCGTCGTCCATCAACGATGAGGACATGAATAAAATTCACATCTACCCCACTGTCAAACAGTTTCTGAACAAACCTTTAACGAGTAATACTTTGTCAACGCTGCTGTCGAAGGAGTAAATAAGTCCGCGGCTCCGCCCCTATACTTACGGTCGACGCAGGAATGATTTTTGCTTTAACTGATACAAATCAGCGGGGAAAACACGCCCACAAACCAAAAAACACGTAATTTTGTCACTTTTAAGTGACTTTTTGACGTTGCCGGCGGGCAAACAGATTTGGAATTTTCATGGATATTCAAAGCATTAAGAACAGGTTCGGGATAATAGGTAATTCACCGGCGCTCAATCATGCGCTGAACACGGCTGTACAGGTTTCTAACACTGACCTCTCGGTACTGATAGTTGGTGAAAGCGGTGTGGGTAAGGAAGTCTTTTCCAATATCATCCATTCGCTTTCGCCCCGTAAACACAATCCGTTTATAGCGGTGAACTGTGGCGCGATACCAGAGGGTACAATTGACAGCGAACTGTTCGGGCACGAAAAGGGTTCATTTACTGGTGCCGTCGATAGCAGAAAGGGGTATTTTGAGACAGTTAATGGTGGGACCATCTTTCTGGATGAAATTGGCGAAATGCCTATAGGCACACAGGCACGTCTGCTCAGGGTATTGGAAACAGGTGAATTCATCAGAGTTGGATCTTCGAAGGTGCAAAAAACGGATGTGCGCGTTATTGCGGCAACTAACCGCGACCTGCTAGAATATACCAGTCAGTATAAATTTAGAGAGGACTTGTATTATAGGTTGAGTACAGTGCCGATAAGGGTGCCATCGCTTCGCGACCGCAAGGAGGACATACCATTGTTGTTCCGGAAGTTTGCAGCCGATTTCTCGGAGCGCTATAAAACCACCTCTATTCAGCTGGATGCTGCGGCCCAGCAATTGCTGGTAAATTACCCCTGGCGTGGAAACGTTCGTGAACTCAAGAATGCAGCGGAACAGATTTCGGTGCTCTCGACAAATAAGCAAATTACCGCCGATGTCATCAAGCACTTCATGCCCCAGAATGACAATTCGAGAAGCCTTGCGGTCATCAACCATCAATCGCCTGCAACCAACTCCCACAACAACAGCGACTTCAATACCGAAAGAGACATTTTATACAAGTTGTTCTTCGACCTCAAAAAGGACATGAATGACCTGAAACAAATGATCTTCGATGTAGCAAACCACCAGGGATATACCCCAGCTGACCCATCGACCAAAAATATAGTTCAGGTTTTTAATGAACCGGAACCGACAATAATCAGCACGAACACCTACCCTTCTACAATGCCTATTCTGCTGGAATCCAGTTCGCAGCATGAAGATGTGGAAGAAACCCTTTCGCTTGCCGACCGGGAAAAAGAATTCATTACCAAGGCATTGAAAAAGCATAAGAGCCGCCGCAGGGATGCCGCCACAGAATTGGGCATTTCTGAACGTACGTTGTACAGAAAAATAAAGGAATACGGAATAAAAGAATAACAAATCGAGGTAAGTGTCCCACACCTTCACGTTGTGGGACACTTTTTTTAAAATAAATCAAAGCAAACATGCAGCATTTCTTTGTTGCCGGAATTGACACCAATGCCGGAAAAACAATTGTATCAGCCATACTTACCGAGGCCCTGCAAGCCGACTACTGGAAACCTGTTCAAGCTGGCGAAACAGACAACACCGACACCATGAAGGTGCAAGCCCTTGTTGCCAATACTACCTCCAAATTTCACAAAGAAACATTCTTGTTATCAAGACCTATGTCTCCGCATATTGCGGCGGCAAAGGATCACGTTACGATAAATCTTTCTGACATCATCATCCCGGATACGCAAAACAATTTAATTGTTGAAGGTGCCGGAGGCTTATTGGTTCCTCTGAATAACGATGAGTTTGTAATAGACCTGGCAAAGAAACTAGACATACCCGTTATCCTGGTGAGCAGGCACTACCTCGGAAGCATCAACCATACGCTGCTTTCCGCATTGGCTCTGAAACAAAAAAACATAAAGGTGGCGGGCATCATCTTCAACGGGGAGGAGATAGAAGGTACTGAAGAAATTATTCTCGCGCATACAGGATATACTTGCCTGGGCCATGTATATGAAGAAGAATTCTTTGACCGGGAAACGATCAGCAGGTACGCAACCGAATTTTCAAAAACCTTGAACCATGGAGCATAACGAGCAAGCAAATTGGCTGGCATCTGACAAGGCCCATGTCTGGCACCCTTTTACCCAGGTGCGCTATGCCCCTGATAATATTATTATTGAACGTGGCGAAGGTGCGTGGTTTATAGACACAGAAGGGAATCGTTATCTGGATGGCATCTCGTCGTGGTGGGTAAACCTGCACGGGCATTGCCACCATTATATTATAGAAGCAGTTACCCGGCAGCTTGGCCAACTGGAACATTCCATTTTTGCTGGGTTCACGCACAAACCAGGGATAGAACTGGCACAACGATTATTGGGACACTTGAGGAATTTCGATAAGATTTTTTTCTCAGATAATGGATCAACAGCTGTAGAAGTCGGCCTTAAGATGGCGTTCCAGTATTGGAGTAACAAGGGCACACTAAAACACAAAGTGATTGCATTTAAGGAAGCTTATCACGGCGATACATTTGGTGGCATGTCGGTAGCTGCTCGTAATGCATTCAACCAGCCGTTTGAAGCGCTGCTATTCGATGTCATATCCATTGACCTCCCGACTTCAGAAAATATCCAGCGCCTGTGCAGTGACCTTACTGAGTTGCTTTCACAAAACGATATCGCCTGCTTCCTGTTTGAGCCTCTGGTACTTGGTGCGGGAGGCATGAAAATGTACTCGCCAGAACTGCTGGACCAATTGATCGCCATTTGCAACATGCACGACTGTATTACCATTGCTGATGAAGTAATGAC
>CANCOG010000113.1 GCA_947379685.1 Flavipsychrobacter stenotrophus
TAATGCTACAGAAATTTTGGTGGCACGATTATTATAACTTACTCTTTATCAGGCAGATCTCATTTTATTGCAATAATGGACTTCTACGGATGTTGACTAGCGCAGTTGATCAAAGTTTAACCCTAGCTGTAAATAAAGCGAAAAATCTGGCAGGATAATTTTATAAAATAAAAGTAAAAATATGAAGAAGTACATTATCATGGGCCTGATGGCCATCGGGTTGAGTAGCTCACTTTCTTTCGGACAGGGAACACCCACTAAGAAGGAAGACCGGAAAGAAAAGAGAGAAGATCGAAAAAAACACCGGGCGCATAAAACAGAACAAAAAATGGACAGAAAAGAAGGTAAAATGAATAAAAAAGAGCGCAAAATGCACAAGAAAAGCAGAAAAGCAAACGAAGAGCAACGCGACATTGATAAACACACTCAAGGGCATAAATAAGGTTTCACTCACAACATAATTTCAAAGGGCATTTCAGCGGAAACGTTGAGATGCCCTTTCCATTTTCAGCCATTAGTTGCACCACGGGATTTATTTCGTGTACGAACCAAGAATTCTCGATAATTTACGTCTATTATTATATGGCGACTCCACGAAACATCATCATCGAAATCCCCAATCCCTGCCACGAAAGCTGGGATCAGATGACTCCTGATGCCACGGGACGGTTTTGTAACAATTGCCAGAAAAGTGTTATCGACTTTACTTTATGGAGTGATGCTCAGCTGTACCAGTTCTTTTCTAAAGAAACAAGGGAGATCTGCGGCAGGTTTGACGGCTCACAAGTGAACCGGACAATTTCAATTCCACCTCAGCCACATAGCAGATTGTACAGGATTGCAGTTGCGTTGGGGTTGACATTACTTTTTACGCATGGTGGAGAGGGGAAAACATTCGCGCGGGAGCCTACCGTTTTTTCGTCATTAACTGAACAACATTTGCCCCAAAATGATAGTACACAAAATGACACAACAGGCATTTCCGGTGTTGTGTTGGACGGCAAAGGTGAACCAATAGTAAATGCTTCGATCTCAATAAGACAGGATGGAATTCTAAAATCAGGCGCTATCTCAGATTATGATGGCAAATTCCTGGCAAAAGACATGGCACCAGGTACTTATGAGGTAACGGTTTCTTATGTTGGCTACACTAGCCAAGTAAGAACAGGGGTCATTGTAACGCAAAAAGCAATAATGGCACTTACAATTAAGATGCAGGAAGACAAATTTGGCCGAACCGTACTTGGAGGTGGAATAATCAGATACAAAAAGCCATTAGTTGACAAATACCAGCCCTCAAAAACAACCGTAGGTGAGGATCAAATCAAACATTACCCCCATTAATTCAGGCTTCATCTTTCTTCGGAACAGTACCAAATACTACATCCCATAGTACAGAACTTACCCCAAAGCCTTTGTCGGGATGTTTGTAATGATGCAGGTGGTGATTGCGCCAAAGGGCCTTCATAAACCGGGGTGGAGAGAAAGCATGAATAGCATAGTGCATAGACCCATATAAAATGTAACCGAACAAAAAACCCGGAAAAAAGGAAAGGGCATACCAACCCAGCGGTAAGTACATCAGGTAAAAAATAAGGCTTGCCAGAATAATACTTGGAACAGGCGGCATAAACAACCGATCTCTATCGCGGGGATATTCGTGGTGTACCCCATGCATGGTATATACAAAACGCCTTGCACGAGGACTTTCAGCAATAATATGAAACAGAAAGCGATGCATGATGTATTCGAAAAAAGTCCAGAATAACGCCCCAAAAACAAATAAACCAGCCTCAGCAACAGATGCTATTCCCTTTCGGGTACTTCCAAACCAGAGCATAAAAATAATCAAAGGAAAGTACATGGTATAGACGACCGCAGGATGCGTCTTCGTCATCATTTCCAGGAAATCATTCTTGAACAACCTGGCCTGACCTTTATTTTTAATTTTATCGAACTCCATCGCGCCAATCAAAATTAAGTTGCCCCGAAACCTTCGTTATAGACCAATAATTTTCAAATCAGTAAAATGATTAAACAAAATTTACTTCTTCAGATCTCTGTTAGCTTTTAAAGTCGATTGAATAGGGCGCTTCTTAGTAAGTAATCATAAAATCAGGCCACCATCAAATTCAAACAGGTTACTCGTTCATTTTTATTACATCATCCTCATCCTCACCCATCAGCAACGCAAGTGCTGAATTCTTTTTCTCAATTACTTTATCCATCCAGAGCAGCAAGGCAGGCAACAAGGTAAGATTGGTTACCATTGCCAGGAACAGGGTCATAGAAGTAAGGTATCCAAGCGCCTTTGTCCCATCAAACTGCGACAAGGCAAAAACACCAAAACCCGCGATCAGAATGAGCGAAGTATAGATAATGCTCAGACCGGTATCCCTGATCGTGCGCTGCACAGTTTCAGCAATACCCTCGTCGTGCTGCGCCATTTCCTGCTTGAAGTTAACCAGGAACCTGATGGTAACATCTATAGTTATACCCAGCGCCACACTAAACACCAGCACTGTTGATGGCTTGATACGTATTCCTAGCCACCCCATAAGCCCCGCGGTAATCAGCAGCGGTACAATGTTTACCACAATTGATATTACCAGTATACGCCACGACCGAAACACCGCTACCATACACCCGAAAATGATCAGAAAAGCAAGAATAAGGCTATCTCTTAGGCTGTTGACAATAAACTTACTACCCTCCAAAAAGGTAATACTGGTGCCGGTAAACGTTACATCGTACTTGGTAGAATCGAAAATGCGTGCGGCTTCGGGCCGTATCTTATTGAGCAATATGGGCAACCTGCGGGAACCGATATCTGCCATACTTACACTGATACGGGCCTTTTGCTTTGTGCTGTCAATAAACGAGTGCAATAATTTGTTAAAGAGACTATTGTTATCTCCCTTGGTACGCAGGTAGGGCATTACGAACGATGCCTGCAACACATCACCGGGTAGCTGGTAATTGGTGCTGTCGCCTTCATAAAACGCCTGATTGGCAAATTTGATGCCTTCTGTTATGGAAAGCGGCCTGCCGATCTCCGGGAATCCCTGAAGGTAACCCGATAGTTTGTCCATCTTCTGAAGTACATCCAGAGAAAGCACCCCGTTCTTTTTACGGGTATCTATTACAATTTCAAGCGGCATAACCCCTTTGAAATTGCTCTCGAAGAACTTCAGGTCAAGGTAAACTTTATCTGATTTTGGCAGGTCATCAACTATATGAGCGTCGTTCTTTAGTTTCCACACGCCCCACACCGATAGTGCGCAAACTACAAGTGTAAAACCATAAATAGTTTTGCGGTGCCCGAAGACCCAGTTAGTTATACGGGCCAGAAGTTTGTTGATCCAGCCGCTTTCCAGATAACTTGTATGTCTGACGTTCGGCGGAGGCAGAAAACTAAAAAATGCAGGGATGAACACAAGAGAAATAAAGAATAGCCCAAGGATATTAATACCCGCTACCAACCCAAATTCCTTCAGTAAGACGCTTTTTGTAAAAAAGAAAACGCCAAAACCAATTGCCGCAGTAAGGTTGGTAAAGAAGGTAACAATACCCATCCTATCAACCATGCGCAGCAAAGACCTCATTTTATTGGGGTTCTTATGATACTCAAAGTGATATCTGTTCAAGAAATAAACGCAATTGGGAATACCGATGACCACGACAAGCGGTGGTATCAGCGCTGTAAGCAGGGTGATCTTGTACCCCAGTAAAACTATACTGCCTATAGACCAGATAACACCGATCGCAACAACGAGCATCGAAGCCAGAACTGCAGAAAATGAACGGAAAAATAAGACGAGGATGACTGCTGTCAGCACGAATGACATGATCAAAAACAGCTTCATTTCATGCTGTACTCTCATGGCCATTTCGGTACGAATGAGCGGAAGGCCGGAATAACGCATTTCCGTATGGTGCACTGCCCCAAACTCATCCCCTAATTTTACGATCTCACCGATAACATCAGCCCGCGCCTTGGAATTCAATACGTCTTTCTGAATCCTCACAGCCATCAGGTAGGCATTAGAGTCAGGATTGTAAAGAAATCCTTTATAGAACGGAAGATTACCGAACACCTGCTTAAAACTATCTACATTCGGATAGTCATTTTTGCCCGCGATGGTATCAACCTTAAGCTTTTGAGTAAAGGTATCTTTTACAAAAGTGACTGCACCGGGAATGCTGAGGAGGTTTTCAACGGCTTTTACCTTCGCTATCTTTTTGACCAGCCTGCTGTAGTCGTGGAAGAAAGAATCAGTAAAAAACTCGGTGGTTTTTACCCCTATTACCATAAGGTTCCCGTCCTCGCCGAACTGATTGCGAAACTTCTGGTATTCAATATACTTTGGGTTATCCGTTGGTACTGCGCTATTAAAATCATAGCTCAGCTTAACCTGCGACGCAAAATAACCCATCACTGTGGTATCAGCGAGTAAAATGATCAGCAGGGCAATTCGGTACTTAATAATAAACGCGGCTACATTATGCCACATGCGCGTAAGGAATTGTAATTATTAACAAGGCGGCAAAAGTACTAAATTAGTCGCAAGTCCCGAGTTTATTGAGGAAACTAATGTCTTTGGCTAAAATATTTTATTTAACACAAACCATTATAAAGCAATAAACCAATGAGATATACAACTTAAAAAAAACTATTTATACCAATAAGGCAGTGATAATACCCAATTGTAATTGAGGCCTCCTTCAATTCCGGAATAGACCTTCAACCTAAGACATCCGCACCTATTTGAAGCCAGATGTCACTAAACATTCCTCGCTTACGCCGTCAAAAAAATTTTTTTGTTAATAAACCGCGTACAATAGCATATTTTATTATACTTTTATCCTTGCATTACAATGAAAGTATACAGCATTTTGTCAAAGTTCCCTTTTTTGAGGAACAAATATGCGCTTAAGTTTACCCTTATAGCCTTGCCAGGGATAATCATTCCCTGGGTTGTGCTTGCTTTGTTCATAGTTAACAAGGGTTATGCAACTCACACCATGACAAATGTGGGTATCGGCGCGCTCTTGCTAAGTGCTGGGTCTGCATTCGCAGTCATCCGCCTGTTCCCAAAACTGACAACCCCAATTGTAGAAGTGCGGGATGCTATTGTTAAGTATAACGCAAAGGAACGACAGTTATCAAACCTTCCTTTGCAGTTTGAAGATGAAATTGGATTGGTAATGCACGACCTTCAGGATTTCCTGGAACATATTGACACACAACTCACGGAAAAAAGCGACATGATTGACCTGCTCTCGCACGACCTCCGCAGCCCGGTTGCCCGCATCCAAGGTTTGAGCAACCTGATAAAGCTGGATGAAAACCCGGAAAATGTAGAGTATGCAGAGTATATAAGCAACGAATGCAAGAATATGACAACACTTCTGGAGAATATCTTACTGATGTTCAAGGAAGACACACATGCATTTGAAGCCCAAAATATAAACCTGAAAAACCTGGTAGTTGATAGTGTTAACTTCTTCAACATTGCTGCAGGCGATAAGCAACTGACTATGCAAGTTGACATCAGCGAAGAACTTTTTATCAATGTACAGCATGGCCTGTTTACCCAGGCTTTAAGAAACATATTAGGAAACGCTATAAAATTCTCAAAAGAAGGCAAATCGATCTTCATTACTGCCAAAAGGCAGGGACAGGAAGTTTCTATCACCATTCGCGACGAAGGCGTTGGTATGAAGCATGATGACCTCGTGAAAATATTTGATCGCTTTACAAAGGCAGGCAAAAAAGGCACAAAGGGCGAAGCATCCTTCGGCTTGGGTTTATACCTGAGTAAGAAAATAATTGAAAAGCAAGGCGGCAAAATAGTAGCCGAAAGCGGCGGCGTAAACAAGGGTGCCAAATTTGTGATCACACTCTACCAACTCATTACCAAGAAGAGAAAGGAGACTGTGAAGAAGTAATGGTATGGGGGAATTCCAGCCGAAATTTAGCAATTTATACATTTGGGATAATGTTAACATACCAAACATTGGTAATAGCGGTTACTATTGCTGACTAATTGTATTAACACAAAACGCCCTCCCATGCTTCAAAAATTTATCCTCTCCGCCTGCTGTTTTGCAATGCTCTCGTCTTGTGGCAGTCACAAAAACAATACTAAAAATATTTCCGCCAACCACGCATCGTCCTTCTCTACAGATTCCGCTCAACCGGCACTACAGTCCGCAGAGGAAAATTCATCGGGTATGACCTCCTCTACAGTCGGGGCTACCTCCACATTAACGGGTAGCTATGCAACCTCTAGTGCTGTTACCCTAAACGGCTCAGCCAGCGGCCAGAGCCGACCTCCCGCTCCGGCAGCCGAAAAGAAACTGATTCGATCTGCAGATTTCAATTGCCGTGTAAAGAATGCTTTTGCCGCGGTAAAACAAATGGAGAACGTTGTAAAAGAAATGGGTGGCTCAATAGAAGTGAGTAAGATCGAAAACGAGGTTACGGCTACTAAAGAGATCACCAAAAATGACTCAATCATCCAATCGCATGTTTACCATACAGTTGCCACACTTGTTTTGCGGATACCTGTATCGAGGTTTGACACACTAATTCATGGCATCCCCGGCATTGTGGATTTCATTGTGTCGAGAACCATTAAGGAAAACGATGTTTCCCTCCAATATTATGGCAATATGGTTCATGCTGAAGCCAACAAGCAGCGGCTGGCCGAAATGAACGCCAAGTGGACCAACTCAAAAAACGCCATTGAAATAGCTGACTACAAGGACCGAAAACAAGATGAACAAACCAATAGAGAGCTGGATAATTTGAATCTTCAAGGCAATGTTTCATTTGCTTCTGTCTCTGTGAAATTCACCCAACCCGACCAGGTCTATACCGAGACTGTATTCAACCCCGAATCACTCTCCCAAAACACCTTTGGCGAAAATTGCCGCGATGCCTGGGCAACGAGCATGAACATTTTTAAGGGCATTTTCCTGGCAGTAGTCACCATCTGGCCATTGCTGCTGATAGTTGCAGGCTTTGTAGTAGGTATTACGCTGTACAAGAAACGCAAGAGGTTGTTGGCAGCATAAGCCGCCCAACCGAGGCAAAAACACGAAATGATCCTGCAATCGTGCCAAAATCTCCCTCGTCATCCGAGTGTGATTTCCTTATCTATACTTCAAGCCAAGTTTTGCAAGTACATCATAAGCCAATACTGCGAAGCCGATACCCTGGGTTTCGTATCCTTCGAGTTTTGAGGAAACAATACCGAGGACAACGCCCTGCTTGTTAACGAGTGCTCCACCCACATTGCCTGTATTAACGCTGGCATCTGTTTGCAACATGGTGACATTATTGGCCTTCCTGATACCCGATATTATACCTTTGGAAATACTCTGACCAAGCTCAGCAGTTTTTGGTGTACCTATGGCCCATACATCGCCCCCAATCTCGGGGTCAGTGTCTTCACTAAGCAGGAAGGGCTCCAGCCCGGTGCGTTTCACCCTGATCAATGCAATATCGCCTTCAGCGCTACTCCTGACAAATTCTGCTACAGCCTTCGAGGTATCATTGAAAACAACTTGTATCTGCTTTATGCCGGCTATCAGGTGATAACTGGTAACAATATAGCCATCCGCTGAAATGATAGCACCACTGCCCACCTTACCATCGGCCTTAATGGTTACACTCGATCTATAAAAATCATTGATCTTCCTTTCAGAAGCAAAAACAGGTTTCGGTATTTCTATTGAACCAGTAGCAGGGGCTACCTCTGCTCCCGTTAGTTTGGTCATCGCAAGCATACCTTTTTCCTTCAATTCTTTGTGTATACCAATCAGAGCGTATTCCAGATTGTCCTTAATCGCATCATTGATCGTCTCACCCAGATCCTCTGCTTTTTCCCGGTATTCGAGCTGAAAATTATCAGATATCTCGTTGGTGTGGATGCTATGTACTTTTTGCTTGTAAAAGTCGAGTATATCCCAATCAATAGAAAGTTCCACACTCAGCAACGCATTAGGCGATGAAGTCGAGCTATGAAACCGCCCCTGCGAAACGTGAAATGTGATGCGCTTTATTTTGGCATTGATATAGAGGGAATTATTGACATTCGGAAAGATCGTATTGCTGGTGTCAATAAAATTCATTTTTTTGAGGGTCTGATTAAGCCCATTGGTGAAAATAGTTTGCTCAATCTCCATCTTTTCATGCGTGAGCCCAATTCCTCTTTTGGTATGCCGGCCTGGTTCCGCAGCAACGCTTTGCCGTACCGACCTGTGATTGACCTGCCTGATGTCACCTTTCCTAGCGTCTACGCCGGTTGTATTAATCAGCAGGAATTTTTCGTTACTGTCTCGTTTGGGAAAAGGTATCAGCGCAGGTATTTGCTGCACTTTATCAAATTTCCATGCCTTGGCGGAAAGAAGTTCGGACAGAGCCAACCCACCACCAAGCCCAAAGCCTACACGGGCTGCTTGTGCAGTGCGCTTGTCGATCTCTGCTGCGGTGCTATTACCCGTAGAATTACCACCACCGTAAACCCCTATAATGGAGCCGGCGAAAACGGCAACATCCAACACTGCAAGAATGGCTGCCGGGCTCAACTTGTGTAGTTCAAAACCATACCTGCGTGTCTTATAACCCTCTTTTTCCGCTGTAACACCGTAGTACACTTTCAACTTACTGAGGCGTAATTTTGCCTTATTTTTTCCGACAGTATCATCTTCAAAAATGATGTGGGCGTCCGGTGTGGCAGTTTTCATTGTAACCCGCTGATGCCTTGGAGCAAACAGCAGCACGCAACCCGAAAGGGAGAAAAGAAGACAAAAGAAAGTAGCAATTGAGCCGATTTTCAGGGCAAATTTCATAGGTATTTTCATGACTATTTGTATTGTATATGAAGCTTTTCGAAAATTTCTACGGCTTGGATGGCGAAGTTAATGCCCTCAGTTCCCCCGCCTACAATGGAGGAAACTACAACGCCCTGTACCACACCATCCTTGTTTATTAATGCGCCTCCACTATTACCCGGGTTTATCTTGGCATCGGTCTGTATGTAATTGACATCGCTTCTTAACTGAGTGCCCGATACCACACCCTTAGCAACACTTTGGCCCAACTCCAGGCTGATAGGAGTGCCAATAGCCCATACCTCAGTGCCACCCTCGGGAGCCTTGAGTTCATTAATACAAAGTGGCTGCAAGCCCCTTTTATCCACTTTCAAAAGTGCGAGATCGGCAACCGGACTGGTTCTGATAATAGCTGCAGAAACTTTAGACCCATCGTTAAAGATGACTTCAACCGTTTTTGTCCCGGCCACAACGTGATAATTGGTAATAATATAACCCTCATCGGCTATCACAAATCCGCTCCCATGACCTTTATCAACTTTAACGGTAACCGCCGACTTCAGGAAGGTATTCAAACGTTGGCCGCTGGCTGGCGGAACACGAACAATAACAATTGACGTATCTCGTGCAGAAGTGTCCTGAATATTATTTCCGCCCAGTTTCAGATATCCCTTATCCCTTAACTCGCGCCTTACATCAAGCAGGGAATACTCGACATTATCTTTAACGGTCGCATAAGTTTTACGGCGGACTTCTTCCTTTAATGCAGCCGTTCCCTTATTAATATCGACGTTTGAACTTATTGTAACGACAAACATATCCGATCTCCTGTTTGTGTGGGTAGAATATATCACCTGCTTGTAGTTATCTAAAAGTTCCCAGCTTATCTCCACCTCCGCACACAAAATATAATTGGGCTGTGTATGTGCAGTCATTACATCGTAAGCATAGTCTATTTCATGAAATTTAATTTTTCTTATGGTGGCATTAAGATAGCACGCATTTTTATACCCCATTGAAATGCCAGTTGTGTCAACGAACTTCATCTTCAGCAATGTTTCGTTCAGCGCATCAGACAACACTGTATTTTCAATCTTCATATCATCCTTCACCAATGTAGTTTCCTTCTTCCCCTTCCGCGACGGCTTACCTTTGCCCGAAGTACGACGATTGAAACTCTTGAGTCCCTTGTAGGTTACATACGTTACGCCGCCTTTGGGAATATCCAGGGAAGTTTTATTGACAAACAAATATTTTTCCCCATTCCTGAGCTCAAATGGAACCAGTGCAGGTGCATTTTCAATTTTATGATATCTGAGCGTGCGTGGGCTGCCATGATCCATCATAAAATATACCGCCCAGCCCGCAAAAGGCACAATTATGTCAAGTGCAGCAAATGCGAACATTGGGCTTCGCTTTTTCAAGCCTACCGGATAAGTGCGCGTTTTATACCCTTCTTTTTCAAACGTAAATTGATGAAAAGCTCTTCTTTTTCTCAACTTGACCCTCGCTGTGGATGTGCCTACAACTTTATCTTTGTACGAAATTTCCGCGCCTGGTGTTCCGCTGTTCACAACGACTTTTTGATTCCGGGCACAAAACAAACTCCCGCAGGAGGAGAGCAACGATGACACAAAAAACAGGAAGGCAAACAAACGGATATTTTTCACAGGCTTTTGCTAAAGGTGTACAGCAAAACTATAAAAAATATTTAGTTCGCATAATGAACATAGAGATAACGCCCTGCATTGATCAACATTAAAAACTACTCCACAAACACTTCATCACAAGCCAGCATAGGCTTCTTCCCTTCCCTGTAGCGCCATTCGGGAAGTGAGGGAAGATTGGCAGCAGTGATGCGGATGTAACGGACTGCCCCTGATGTTTTATTTTGTGTCTGAAATTCCTTTATCGTCAATTCAAAATGTTCGTCTTTTGCCGCCGATGCGATATCACCTATTGAACGGTATTTACTTCCATCTTCCGACACCTCAATTTTTATGCTCTCCGGTAGAAATATCCAATGCCGGGGATCGTCGAGGAAATGCATTTTTATATTTTTAACCGACTGGGCTACACCAAGGTCTATAGTTGCTACCATGGGTACGCCATTAAAACAAAGCCAATTATAACTGAAATCATTGTAGCCCGGATTGCCGTCTACCAAAGTCCGCGTACCCTTTGCCGGATAGTCTTCAACAAAAGGGAACTTTAAAGCGACAGAAGCACCGATAGCCTTTGTTGGTGTAACGCCGGCCTTGAATATTGCGTCCCATTCAGCCTGGTACCGGTCGGGGGACGGGCCACCTTCAGAAAGCTCGGTCACCCCGGCCTTTTTACAATTGGCAACAAAACGCTTTATTTTTTCCTGTAGCTTAGGCTTTATCTGCCAACCGCCAGCGTTCTCTTTTACAAACATGCCGAAACGCTCTATACCGTAAAAACGTGCCTGCTGAAAAACTGTATACTCCTGTGCGAGACGCACTTTCATCACCCTATCCTGGAAGGTTGCATTCCCTTCTGCGGCAGCTTCGGCCTTATCCAGAATCTCGCTGTATGCATCAAT
>CANCOG010000114.1 GCA_947379685.1 Flavipsychrobacter stenotrophus
TTCTGGTGTAAGCGCCGGAAGTGCAACCATTTCTTATACTGTAACTGGTGCTTGTGGCGCTGTAAGCGCAACAATACCTGTTACAATTATCTCGGGTGTTAGCGCGGGTACAATTACAGGTACAACTACTTTCTGCGCAGGAACTTCCAATACCTTGACTGATGCCGCTGCAGGTGGAACATGGAGTACCAGCGACGCTACGGTAGCTTCAGTTGATGCGTCAGGTGTCGTTACCGGGGTTTCTGGCGGCACTGCAACAATATCTTATGTGGTGAGCAGCAGCTGCGGTTCTGCAACTGCTACAACTACGGTTACTATTAGCCCATTACCTGCTGTTGGTACAATATTTGGAATCAACACTGTTTGTACAGGTATGACTACTACACTTACTGATGGCGCATCAGGCGGCTCTTGGAGCAGTAGCAATACGTCTGTGGCTACAATAAATGCTTCCGGTGTTGTGACGGGTGTAGCTGCGGGCACATCTGTAATTTCTTATTCAGCTACCAATAGCTGTGGTACTGCAGCCGCGACCGATACAGTAACCGTTAATGCAATGCCAACTGCAGGGTTTATCTCTGGTGGTTCTTCAGTTTGTACTGGTTCTACTATCACACTTACTGATGCCGCTGCCGGTGGCACATGGAGTAGCAGTAACGTTGCTCTGGCTACCGTAGATGCTTCAGGTGTAGTTTCAGGTGTAGCTGCTGGTTCGGTTACAATTTCTTATACTGTAACTAATAGCTGCGGTACGGCTAATGCAACAACAAGTATTACCGTTATCTCTGGTTCTGCCGGAACAATAACCGGAACAACTTCAGTTTGTATAGGTACTACAAGTACACTGGCCGATGCAGTTGCAGGTGGCTCTTGGAGCAGCAGTAATAATACGATAGCTACTGTAAGCAGCACGGGTGTAGTTACAGGTGTTGGCGTAGGTTCATGCACAATTACTTATCTGGTGACTACAAGTTGTGGTGCTTCTATCGCAACCACTACAGTTACAGTTTCTACTTCGGCTACAGCCGGAACAATAACCGGAGCTTCTTCGGTTTGTGTTGGCTCTTCAACTACATTGTCTGATGCAGTAACAGGTGGTACCTGGAGCAGCAGCAACGTAGCAGTAGCTACAGTTGACGCATCTGGCAGTGTAACTGGTGTTGCTGCAGGTTCAGTAACTATTTCTTATACTATTACAGGTACATGCGGCACAGTATCAACTACAGCTGCTATGACTGTAAGTACAGGTACATCTGCTGGAACTATTACCGGTGCTTCTACAGTTTGTACTGGTTCTTCAATAACGCTGGCCGATGCGACTACGGGTGGTACCTGGAGCAGCAGCAATCCATCGGTAGCGACGGTTAACTCAACCGGTGATGTAACTGGTGTTTCTGTTGGTTCGGTTACTATTTCTTATACAGTTTCCAGCAGCTGCGGGTCAGCTACAGCTACTGCTTCAATAACAGTGGGCGCAGGTGCATCTGCAGGTACTATCAGCGGTTCTACTACAGTTTGTGCTGGGGCAACTTCAATGTTGGCTGAATCAGTTTCAGGTGGTACCTGGAGCAGCAGCAACCCATCAGTTGCTACAGTTTCAACTTCTGGTGACGTTACCGGAGTTGCAGCAGGTACAGCTACCGTTTCCTATACAGTTACCAGCAGTTGCGGCGCTACAAGTGCTACGGCTGCAGTGGTTGTAAACCCAATGCCATCAGCAGGTACAATCACCGGTACTTCTGTAATGTGTACAGGTTCAACCTATACAATGACTGATGCGGTAGCGGGTGGTACCTGGAGCAGCAGTAACCCTTCAATTGCGTCAATAAACACTTCGGGTGTAGTTAGTGCAATAGCTGCAGGTTCAGCAACAATTTCTTACTCTGTTACCAATAGCTGCGGTACAGCTGTTGCTACAGCGGCAATAACAGTTAGTTCTTCTACTGGCGGTTCTGCGGGTACAATATCTGGTGTAACCAGTGTTTGTACTAGTACTACAACAAGCCTTTCAGCTTCAATGTCAGGTGGTACCTGGAGTAGCAGCAACATTGCAGTTGCAACTGTTGATGCTGCTGGTGTCGTTACCGGAGTATCATCAGGTTCGGTTACAATATCTTATGTTATTGGCGGTGCATGCGGAACGGCTGTTTCAACAATTCCTGTTACAGTTAACCCTGCTCCGGCGGCTGGTACTATTTCAGGTATTGCGAGCATCTGTTTGAGTTCACCAACAACTAGCTTTACTTCTTCGGCTTCCGGTGGAACCTGGAGCAGCAGCAATACTTCTGTAGCTACGATCAGCACATCGGGAACTGCTACTGGTCTTACTGTAGGTTCAGCTACAATTTCTTATACTGTAACCAACAGCTGCGGTACAGCTACGGCAGTGTTACCTATTTCAGTGACAAATACCGCAACAGCGGGAAGCATCACAGGTTCAAACACGGTTTGTGTGGGCAGTGCAACAACATTGTCTGATGCTACTGCAGGCGGCGTATGGAGCAGCAGCAACCCATCAATTGCTACAGTAAATACTTCAGGATCTGTTACAGGTGTTGCCGCTGGTTCAGCTACAATTACTTACACAGTTGCCAGCACTTGCGGTTCAGCAAATACTATCAAGTCAATGACTGTGAGCGGTATGCCTTCAGCGGGTACTATCTCGGGTACAGGAAGCCTTTGTGTAGGTTCTGCTGCAACATTAACTGAATCTGTTTCAGGTGGTGCCTGGAGTAGCAGTAACACTGCTGTTGTGGCTATCAGCACTTCGGGTGTTGTAACTGGTGTTGCTGCCGGTGCTGCTACTATATCTTACACTGTAACGAGTGGAAGTGGCTGTACAGGTGTCGCTACGCATACAGTTATCGCTGGTACATCGACCCCAACTGGTAACGTTACTCCTGGCAGCGCTACATTGTGTGGTGGAAGCCCTGTGACATTGTCTGTTGCTTCTTCATCAACTGCATTGTATTATCAATGGTACAAGAACGGTACTATCATCACTGGTGCTACCAATGCTACTTATTCAGCAACAACAGCAGGTGCCTATAACACAATTATCTCTAACGGTTGTGCAAACACTGCACTTACAGCTGTTACAGTAGCTGCTCCTCCAACGCCGGTTATCAGCCTGGTAGGTACACATACATTGACTACGGGTTCATTTGCCGCTTACCAGTGGTATAAGAACAGCACTGCAATTTCAGGTGCAACCAACAGTTCCTATGTGTTCAGCACTTCTGGTGTATACACAGTAAGGGTAACTGACGGTAATGGTTGCAGTGTTACTTCTGCTGGTCATACAGTATCAGGTGGTGGAGGAACCGGCGGTGGTACAGGCGTGAATCCTGTAACAACTGCTGATGACGTAAATATCTATCCAAACCCTGCTACCTCAATTGTACACATCAACTCACCGGTTAAGGTAAATGTAGTTGTGTTCACAGCGATTGGTAAAATGGTGATGGAACAGAAGGATGCCACTGAAATAGACATGAGCAACCTGGCTAACGGCCTCTACATGATCATGGTTTATGACGAAAATAATGCGCTTATCAAAGCATCTAAACTGCTTAAGGCAGAATAGTTGCATTGTAGCTTAAACTTTGAAAGGGCTGTCTTGAAAAAGGCAGCCCTTTTTTCAAGGTGGGTAGTTTGGGCGAAATATCAATAATTTCATTTTTATGTTTCCGCTTATACAAACTTTCTGCACGGTTATGTAATTTTTCCCTTTTACAGCGTAGTCAATATTACTTTAGCATATGTTATTTAAATTGAAGTGATCACAATGCCCCGGAACCGAACTATTACCCCGGAACACTTTATTGTATTTGTTTTGATTACCTGCCTCAGCTTAGCAGGAAGGACAGGGTATGGTCAGAAGATGACGATAAGGGATACTGTGCAGGTGAATGAATTAATGAAAATAACTGGTGACAGTATAAGTGCGAACGCCCAGAAATGTCTTGAACTCTCGGAAAGAGCATTGCAGATTTCTAAAGAAATTGGATATACTCTCGGCGTTGGACGCTCACTAAATTCAAGGGGGGAAGCACTTGTTCGGTTGGGGAAATATGATCTTGCGATTAAAGATCATTTGGAGGCTATACGTATCGGGCAGAAGTACCATTTTAAAAGAACCGAAGCGGCCGGTTATTTAAATTTGATGATTCCGCTAGAAGAGCTGGGGCGAAATGAGGAAGCATTTAAGAGTTGCCAGAAGGCAACTAAATTGTTCGAAGATTTGAATGATACAGTTGGAATCGGATGGGGGTATATTGATCTAGCTAATGTCATGTTCGATATGGGCTTTAATGAGGACGCTATAACGTTCACTTTGAAAGGTGCCGGATTATTTCGCGCAATTCATAAACTCGATGTAACTGCATTTGCATACAGTTCAGTGGCCGCGGTATATCAGGATTCACATAAGTATAAAGAAGCCCTTGTCTATCTCCGTCATACAATATCACTAAGCGATAGTGTTCATAATGCCGGACCGTTACCGCTCGCCTTTTTGAATCTGGGTGTTTGTTATGAAGAACTTGGGCTCAGGGACTCCGCCAGTTATTTCTACAGAAAGGCATATGACGGCTTTGAAATTAATGGGGACATGTCGAACAAATTAAAAGCCATATTCAATATCGGTTCGTTGTACTATAGTCAGGGTAAAGTAGATAGCGCAAAAAAATATCACCAGATGGCTTATGACCTGTCTGCCAAAATTCAGCATCGGGACATGGAAGCCTCCTCACTTCGTATGCTCGCCAAGATTGCAAATGTCAATGGTGACTACAAGAAAGCTTTTGAATTTCGGGATAAGGCAGCAGACCTAAAGGACTCGTTATTGAATGCGGGAAAAGTAAAAGAGCTCGCCGCACTCACTAAGAAGTTTGAAATAAAAGAAGCCGAACAGAAAAACCTCTCGCTGGAAACACAGAACAGTCTTCAGAAGATAAAGCTACAGCGAAAAGATATCCTTTTATATGGTAGTGCAGTGTTGCTGATTTTGTTATCAGGTACTGGCTTTTTATTGTTTCGGCACCGCAAATTGAGGGCCAACCAAAAGCTAATGGAGCTGGAGCAAAAGCAGTTGCTGGCCCAGATAAACCCGCATTTTATCTTCAATTGTCTGAACTCTATTCAGCAGTTTGTAGTACAGAACGATACCATGAATGCCAACAGGTACCTGGCTGATTTTGCGATGCTGATGCGGCAGACGCTCGACAATTCGAAAGATGGTATCATATCGCTGAAACGGGAAATAGAATACCTGGAAAATTATTTGTCATTTGAGCATATGCGTTTCGAAGACAAATTTACTTACACACTCACATGCCAGCCGGAAATCGACATAGATAACATAGAGATTCCTTCAATGATCATCCAGCCTTTTGTTGAAAATGCCATCAGGCATGGGATATGCAACCTGGAAGCAAGAAATGGTATTTTAAGTATCCGGTTCCATAAAAAAGATGGATTTTTGTTTTGCGAAATTGATGACAACGGAATAGGGTTGGAGGAGTCCAGGAAAATTAAGGCGCAGGCTTTTATAAAATACCAGAGTCACGGTATGGAGCTCACGACACGTCGCCTGGCACTTGTGAGTAAAATGCAAAGTGCTGATTATAACGTGACGATTTCCGATAGACCGGGCATTGACGGCCGCTCTGAAGGTACCCATGTGGTGATAAAGTTTCCATTGCTCACATAAAGCCGGTAGATAGCGCTTGGCCCCAGAAAATTGATGCCCATGCTCGTTGCTGATACTCGTTTAGCGGAAATTGCATGGTTACTATCTGCCGGGACAATGCCATAGCCCATAGCGTGTACCGCTTACACAATCTTTCTACACGGTTATGTAATTTTTTACTTTTAAAAAAATGCTGGGATTATCTTAGCATCAATGAAAATTAACCAGCAGTAAATATGCAAGCTAATAGGAAACATACAGCAATACATTATGGTGGTTACCTGGTCATCGTGATGCTGGTCACTTCCTTTTTTTTGTTGTTTCCGCATGTGTGTATTTACAGCAAAAATGCCTCTCCCGAAGACAGCATTTGGGTGAAAAAACAACTTAAAAGGATGCGGGACAGCCCTGGAATGGACCCTCGCCGGATGCTGGTGATTTCGCAGCAGATTCTGGATTTTTCCAATAAAGCAGATTATGCCCCCGGAAAGGTTATTGCTCTGATGTGCATGGGGTCGGCTAATGGGCAGGAACTCGGCGAAACTAAAACAGCAATCAACGAATACCTGCAGGCTATTGCCATATGCAAAGCGCATAAATATACTAAAAATGAGGCAACGTCTTTGCTGGTACTTGGACAGATGTATGACAGACTGGGTATTTTCGATAAGGCGTTTGCCAGTTACCAAGAGGCTGTTGATTTGTATTATGGCATGAAAGATTCGTCAATGGTTGCTTCCGGCTATAAATATTTTGGTGCCAGCCTGAAGTCCGCCGGTCATATTCAGGAGGCCGTTAAATACCATTTGCGTGCGCTTGAGTTAAATGAGCGATTGCACAACGCAGTCGAATTGGAGTATAATTATGAAGAAATAGGCAGTGCGTATGCAGCAATGAAAGACTATAAGCATGCCTTTTATTATTTACTTGGAGCTGTTCGGAAGGCGACTGAACTAAATGATACGACTTTTGATGTTTACCAGAGTCTGGCAACTTGTTACAAGATCGCAGGGAAGTTTGATTCCGCAAAATATTATTATGCCAAATCGCTGCATGTTGCGATAGCTACCAATGACAAGGAGGATGAAGGTAATACGCTTCTGGAACTTGGATCGCTTTATCTTGAACAGAACAAACTTAAAGAAGCGGAAGAATACGAAAAAAGGGGGCTGGCTATTGCCATTGAGGTTTCAAACCTTGAGTACATTCAGGTTTCAACCTTCACGCTTGCAGAAATATATGCTGCCGGGAAGAATTTTGCAAAAGCATATGAGTATAGTGTGAAGGCCTCAGTTCTTAAGGACTCAATGACGGATATAAATAAGCAAAAAGCGATAACCGAAATGCAAGTCCGCTTTGATGTAAAAGAAGTTGAGCAAAAGAACCTGACACTCGAAAAGGAGAATAGCTTTCAGAAGGTTAAACTCCAGCGGAAGGATATTTTACTCTATGGTGGTGGGGCATTTTTGCTTTTATTGGCGTCCTCTGGTTTTTTACTCCTCCGCCACCGCAAATTAAAAGCCAACCAGAAACTAATGGAGTTGGAGCAAAAGCAGTTGCTTGCCCAGATAAACCCGCATTTCATATTCAATTGCCTCAACTCCATTCAGCAATTTGTGGTGCAGAATGATACTATCAATGCCAACAGATATCTGGCTGATTTTGCAATGCTAATGCGTCAAACACTTAACAATTCAAAGGACGGTATTATTTCCCTGAGCAGAGAAATAGAGTATCTGGAAAACTATCTGTCCTTCGAACATATGCGCTTTGAGGACAAATTTACTTATTCGATTGCCTGCGATCAGGAAATAAATACGGATGACACGGAGATACCATCAATGATCATTCAGCCATTTGTTGAGAACGCCATCAGGCACGGACTGTGTAGCCTGCAAACGAGAATGGGAATTTTGAAGATCAGTTTTTACATAAGGGATAAATTTTTGTATTGCGAAGTGGACGATAATGGGATCGGCATAGAGGAAGCAAAGAGCATCAGGCAAAAAGGTTTTATAAAGTACCAAAGCCACGGCATGGACCTTACCCAGAGAAGGCTTGCTCTTGTAAGTAAGATGCATAGCGAAGATTATAAAATAACCATTGTAAATAAAACAGGAGCGGACGGGCAGGCGGAAGGAACAACCATAATCATAAAATTCCCTTACCAGGCATGATAAAGGCAATAATTATTGATGATGAACGCAAGAGTGTTTTTACACTGAACAGCTTTTTGCAGGAGCACTGCACGGAGGTGGGGGTGGCCGGAACTGCCAACAGTGCCAAAACGGGCAGGGAGCTTATTGATGCCGTAAAACCGCAATTGGTGTTCCTCGATATTGAAATGCCCCTGGGCAGCGGTTTCGACTTACTGCAGTCGCTGCCGGTCATCGATTTTGAAATTATTTTCATTACTGCCTACAACCAGTATGCCATTAATGCTTTTCGATTTTCGGCGATAGATTACCTGTTGAAACCGTTGCGGATATCACAATTGATGGAGGCAGTTGATAAGGCATCGAAGCGCATAAACGAGAAGATAAAATTTCGCAATTACGAGTTGCTGTTGCTCAATATGCAGGAACAAAGGCCAGGTAGTCAAAAGCTCTCTTTCACCGATCGTGGTCAGCAGTTTCTCGTCTCGTTGGAAGACATCATGTACATAATTGCGGATGGCAATTACTGCCATATCCATACTGCAGGAAAAGTATTTCTTTCGACAAAAAACCTGAAAGAATTTGATGAATTGTTGCCTGACGACTTGTTTTGCCGCATACATCATGGGCACTTGGTGAACATGAGGTTTATAGCGAAAACACAAAAGGGCAGGGGAGGATCTGTCACCATGAAAAATGGGACGACCCTGGAAGTGGCAGTGCGTCGTAAAGAAGAATTTTTGAAAAAATTGAGTTCGGGATAGGTGGAGATCGATAAAGTATAGTGCTTTTACGCTTATTTAATTCGAAACATTAGAGCGGCATTAGATAACTAACCAATAACACATAAACAGCCCCTAAAGTTAAACCCGGACTACAAAATCACTGAAAACAACCAATAAATACATATATTTTTACCGACATTTTTATGACAATACCCAATTCGTTTTAAACCTACAAATGCAGCCTCTATAGAACATATTTTATGAAAACAACAATGAAATTTCTTGCGACCCTTCTGATTGTAATCGGTGTATTTGCAACAGCTACGAAGGTGCATGCGCAATGTAACATCATTACAACGGTTGCGGGCAATGGTTCTTCGGGCTATAGCGGTGACGGCGGGGCCGCAACTGCGGCAACAATGAATGTTACCCAGGCAGTGGCATTTGACTCTCATGGGAATATGTACATCGTTGACTGGCAAAACTTTGTGGTGCGGAAAGTAAACACAAGTGGCATTATCAGCACTTTTGCGGGCAATGGGAGCGGTACCTTTAGTGGGGATGGCGGCCCGGCTACAGCTGCCAGTTTTTATTATCCGACGGGTGTTGCAGTTGACACGTCAGATAATGTTTACATAGCCGACCAGGGAAATGGCAGGATCAGGAAAGTTAATACATCAGGTATTATCAGCACTTTTGCCGGCTCTGCTGCAAGTTCCGGTGGCGATGGTGGCCCGGCAACAGCTGCCGGACTTAATATCCCTTATTTTATGGCACTCGATCATTCGGGTAACATGTTTATTGCCGACAAGGGTAATAACCGGATCAGAAAGGTGAATAGCGCCGGTATTATTTCAACTGTCGCAGGTTCAGGTTCTTCAAGTGGGTATTCCGGTGACGGCGGACCCGCAACAGCTGCATTGCTTAACCAACCAATGTGCGTTGCACTAGATGGCGGAGGGAATTTGTTCATTGCAGATTATCTGAATCACAGTGTGCGAAAAGTAAATACATCTGGAATTATTTCTACGATTGCCGGAAATGGAACTATTGGTTTCACCGGTGATGGCAGCGCTGCAACAGCTGCCGAGCTCGATCACCCTACCGGTGTTTGTGCTGATTCTTCAGGCAATATTTATATAGCTGTTCAGGGTACAAGTAACAACCGTATCCGTAAAATTGATGTTTCCGGTGTTATCAATACTATTTCGGGAAGTTCGACTATAGGGTATGCGGGCGATGGCGGCCCGGCTTCCGCGGCTACTTTAAGTGGGCCATGGGGCGTTGTCGTTTATAACAATAATATATACATAACTGATCAGGGCAATAGCTGCATTCGTAAAATAACTTCCGGCAACCCAGCTGTAGCCGCCATTTCTGGAGCAACCTCAGTATCTATTGGCGCAACCACTACGTTAACCGATGCTACTTCCGGAGGATCCTGGAGTACCAGTGCATCTTCAATAGCATCAGTAAACAGTTCGGGCGTTGTTACGGGTGTTGCTACAGGTAGTTCTACTATTAGTTATTCGGTAACGAATAGTTGTGGTACGACTGTGCAAACACTGGCAATGACCGTTAGCGGCATTTCCTGCGATTATTACATTACTACTATTGCAGGTAATGGAACAGCAGGATATGTAGGCGATGGTGGTGCGGCAACGGGTACGCAAATCAATATTCCAAACGGTGTGTGTTTAGATGCTTCAGGTAATATTTATATAGCTGATGTAGGCAATCATTGCATACGGAAAGTAAGTACATCAGGTATTATTACTACTGTTGCAGGTACTCCGGGCACTGGCGCATTCAGCGGTGATGGCGGTCAGGCGACTGCTGCGAAGCTCGTTTCTCCGCAGGCTGTAACTTTTGACGGCTCTGGTAACATGCTCATTTCAGACTGGGGAAATCATAGAATACGTAAAGTAACGCCAGCAGGTATCATTTCTACCATTGCAGGCACTGGCGGTGTAAGTTGTGGCGCAGACGGAGTGGCTGCCACGACTTCTGCGTTAAATAGTGTATTTGCGATTGCCGCCGATGCTGCGGGTAATGTTTATTTATCAGATGAGAGTTGTAATCGCATCAGAAAGATAAATTCATCAGGGATAATTTCAACAATTGCCGGAACCGGAACCGCTGGTTTTACGGGAGATGGTGGTGCCGCAACAAATGCACGCATAAACAGGCCTTATGGATTAACTTTTGATGCGGCAGGTAATTTAATTTTTGCCGATTTTGGAAACAACCGGATAAGGATGATCAATACATCCGGTATCATTAACACAATAGCAGGCACCGGATCATCAGCCTTTGGCGGAGACGGAGGACAGGCGACAGCTGCCGATATCTGGTTCCCGTCTGGCGTTGCTGTCGATGCCTCTGGAAAAATATTCGTCAATGACGGTAATAATAACCGCATACGGGAAATAGCAACTTCTGGAATAATCAGGACAATTGCCGGTGCAGGAACATCTTACTATGGTGGTGATGGTGGACTCGCAACCGCAGCAGGGTTTCAAAATTCCCAGGGTAATTTGGTATTGGATGGCTCAGGGCTTATTTATTTCTCAGACAATTACAATAGCAGGATTCGTAAACTCACAAGTGGACCTATTGTTGCGGCGCTTTCAGGAACTACTACTGTAAACGTGGGCTCAACCACCACCTTTACAGATGCCACCTCCGGTGGTACATGGTCATCCTCCAATAATTCTATTGCCACAGTTAGCGGTGGTATCATTACAGGTGTGGCGGTTGGTACTGCCACTATTAGTTATTCAGTTACTACCAGTTGCGGTACGCGTA
>CANCOG010000115.1 GCA_947379685.1 Flavipsychrobacter stenotrophus
ATTACGTTTTGCCTGATATATACTTATGGCCCCTCCCTCACCCATCGCTTCAGGTTTGTGACAGCAGGTTCCATTTTTGCAACTCTGGCATCACTTGTTTCTACATCTGTGTTCTATTTCCTGGTCAACAACTTTCTGAATTACAATAAAGTTTATGGCTCTATAGGCACCCTTATTGCGTTTATGGTATTGATATGGCTCAATACTGTCATAATTTTGCTGGGGTATGAATTGAATGTGAGTATATTGATGGGCAAAATAGCTATCGAAAAAAGCAATGAGAAAGAGTAACTACGGGTTTACAGTAACTACACTAGGTTTTTTATTGTTTGCGGCCGCTTGCAAGAATGGCGAGAGTTTGCCCGTGGAAGTCACCTTTACGGAACATGTCGCGCCCGTTATTTATAATAATTGTACTATTTGTCACCGGCCTGGTGGCGGCGCACACTTTTCGCTGATTACGTACGCAGATGCTAAAAAATTTGCTGACGCCATGGCATTTGTTACGAAAGAAAAACTAATGCCTCCCTGGCCGGCCGACCCGCACTATACCGAGTTTAAGGGCCAGCGCATCATTACCGATCATGATATTGCTTTACTTGCGAAATGGGCAAAGGATGGGGCACATGAAGGGCCGATTGATAAATTGCCAAAGCTCCCGGCCTACCCTGCCGGTTCACTTGCCGGGGTGCCTGATCTGAGAATTCCGGTGCAGCCATATTTGTTACCGGCCAATAGTACCGATAAGTTCCTGCTTGTAAAAGTCCCTTATGAACTGCCGAGGGATACATTTGCCAGCCTGGTCGAGTTTATTCCTGGTCCGGGTAAGGTGGTACACCATGTAAATGGAGACATGGTTAAGTACGATTTCACTAAAAAGAAAGATGTTTTTGCAGGTGCACGTATTGTAAACATGGCAGAAGATACTGCTACCCTTGTTAAAGCGTTCGAAAGACTAGGGTTGCCAAATGACGATGGCAGCTATCCTGTTTTACAAAAGTCTGTAGTTAATTACCTGCCGGGCGCTGAAGGCCAGCTCTACCCTCCAGGGCTTGGTGGTTACTTCCTGCCCCGGAAGGGCGCATTCCTGCTCAACGACCTGCACTATGGCTTTACCAATAAGGATGCCATTATGGACAGTTCCTTTATCAATGTCTTCTTTTCAAAAACGCCCCCTAACCGCCCTGTTCAGGAGTTTCAGTTAGGCACCCTAGGTGTGGCAAAAGTGGAACCTGACCTGGTGATCCAGCCCGATTCTATCAAGCACGTTTCCAGCCATTTCACGATTGGGGCGGATATTTCGGTACTTACCGTAAACCCGCATATGCATTTGCTGGGCAAGAGTTTCAAAGCATATGCATTAAAACCTAATGGTGATACGATCAGGCTGATTTCTATACCACGTTGGGACTTTAACTGGCAATATTTTTATACGTTCAAAAAAATGATAAAAATACCTGCTCACAGCACGATTGTTGCCGAAGGCATTTATGACAACACCAGGCAAAATCTGAACAACCCATTCAGCCCACCGCAGGTGGTCACAGACCAGAGCGGAAGCATGAAGGCGACAGACGAAATGTTCCAGTTTATTGTCACATACCTTCCTTATAAAGAAGGCGATGAGCAGATTAGCCTGTAGGAAAAAAGTAGCCTACTAGCTGTGCACCGCGGATAAAACTCAGAAATAGCCTGCCAGAAAGGATGATTTCCTGGATTTTTTCGGTATTTTGACAAAAAAAAGAGCCTGTAATTTCGATTTTCGAATTTTCCTCTTACATTTGCAGTCCGAAAAAAAGTTATTGTTAAACCCCCAAAATAATTTCAATTATTTATGTCGGTAAAAATTCGCCTTCAGAGACACGGGTCAAAAAAACGCCCGTTTTACTTCATCGTAGTGGCAAACACAACTGCACCACGTGATGGAAAATTCATCGAAAAGCTGGGAACGTACAACCCGCTTACAGTTCCTGCAACTATTCGCATTAACCGCGAACGTTCTTTGCACTGGTTGCACAAAGGCGCTGAGCCGACTAACACATGCCGTCGTATTTTGAGTTTCAAGGGCGTATTGTTCCTGAAGCACCTGATGCGTGGTGTATCCCTTGGTTTGTTTGACGAAACAACTGCTATGGAAAAGTTTGAAAACTGGAATGGCGAGCACGAACAACTCGTGGCCAGAAGGGAAGAAGCACACCGTAAGCACAAGTCTGACAAACGTAATGATACAATGCGTGAATCAGTACGTAAAGTTGAAGAAAGGAATGCTGAAAAAGCAATTGCTGCCGCAGCTGCTGCTGAAACAGCAGAAGTTGGTGACGCCAGCGAAGCTGGTGATGCTGCAGAATAAGAATTTCTGTCCGGGATACCCGGTATCAATTGAAAAAATCCCTGTAATAATTTACAGGGATTTTTTTTGTGCTATGCTTAAGGAACGATGACAAAATAAAGTACACCAACTGTCTCGTTCATTTCCATTTCTGCTTCGTTGAAAAAGTCTTTTACTAGCTCACTATTCGCGGGTTTTTCGCCTTGCATAAAAGAAAAATAACTTCGCCATTTGGTGTACTTTATTTTGTCAACGTTCTTAAAATACATTCAGGATGCTATCTTTGCCGCAATTAAAAATCAATCTATGAAACGTAACGCAACCGCAGTATGGAATGGCACTGGTAAGGAAGGCAGTGGCCACTTGACCACCCAGAGTACTGTATTAAACAAGACGCAATATTCCTGGAGCAGTCGTTTTGCGGAAGGAATTGGAACCAACCCTGAAGAGTTGATTGGCGCAGCCCATGCAGGTTGCTTTACCATGAAACTTACATTTTTGTTGAATGCAGAAGGTTTTACACCCGATGAAATCAGCACGAGGTGTGATATTACGCTCGATAATGGTGTGATTACCCTGAGCGAACTGAATGTGACCGGAAAAGTACCTGGCATCACAGAAGACAAATTCAAGGAAATTGCTGAGAATGCAAAAGAAAACTGCCTGGTATCAAAATTGTATAATTGCCCTAAAACATTGACAGCTACTTTAGCTTAAATAATAAGCATTTATGGAAAATAAGAGCTGCTCAAACGGGTTGCTCTTATTTTTTTAAAGCCAATACATACAAGGCTGATTAAAAAATTAACAGTAGCCATTCAATTTTATCTCTCCTAAAACTATATGCTTTAACCGGAACAATATATCTTTGCAAGCCACAACCATATTATTAAATTGTTAATCTAAATTGAACAAAAAACATTTTTAAAGGTCGCTAAATTTGTAAAATGCTTACAGGCAAAGAACTGATTTTAGCAACAAAACCGTTTGCTAAAGAGATTAGATGGAAGAGCTGGTTTCATACCCTGACCACACTTATTTTATTGATATCATCAATATATGGCACCATTTACTTTCCCATTATTTTGGGTATACCCACCATATTTGGGAGAATAGGCTGTAGTGTATTCGCAGCAATGCTGCTTGCACGTTTCTTTATCATATTCCATGATTACCAGCACCACACCATACTGAGGAAATCATTTGGGGCAAATGTAATTTTTACATTGTTCGGTGTGTATATGGTGACTCCTCCCAGTATCTGGAAGCGGTCGCATGACCACCATCACAATAACAATGCAAAATTGTACAGTGCCAGCATAGGTTCGTTCCCTATTATGACCAAGCAAAAATTCATGGAAGCCAGCAAGGGCGACAGGTTTGAGTACCTGGCGGTGCGGCACCCATTGAATATGTTTTTCGCTTATTTTACCACATTCCTTTATGGCATGTGTGTACAGTCTTTCCTGAGCAATAAGCGCAAACACTGGGATTCACTTGTTGTGTTAATAGTACACATCTCTATTGCAATTTTCCTGGTTGTGCATTTTGGATGGCTTACCTGGTTCCTTACGTTCTTTGTTCCGTTCTTCCTTTCACATATGCTTGGTGCGTATCTATTCTATGCGCAGCATAATTTCCCGGGAGTTACCTTCAAGAACAATGTAGACTGGAATTATGTTAACGCAGCTCTGGAATCTTCGAGCTTCATGCCAATGAATCCTTTTATGCAATGGGTAACAGCCAATATAGGATTCCATCACATCCATCACCTTAATTCGAAGATCCCGTTTTATCGGCTTCCTGAAGCGATGGCAACCGTGCCCGAACTGCAGAAAGCCAAGACAACAACGCTCAAGCCTAACGACATTATTGCCTGTCTGAAATTGAAAGTTTGGGATCCGGAACAGAACAGGATGATTGGTTTCGATGAGCTTAATACGGCACTCGGCGTAGCGGGGAACTAATTATGAAAATATCAGCGCAACAAATACACGATGGAAAAGGCTGGCTTCCTGCCGGTAGTGCGCTTCTTGTTAGTGACCAGGGAACTATAGAATCAATTTTGCCAGAGACCGATAGCGAAACCACCATGTACGATGGTGTGCTTTGCCCGGGTTTCGTAAATGTGCACTGCCATCTGGAATTGTCACATATGAAGGGCCGGATACCTGAGCATACCGGGTTGGTTCCTTTCCTAAAAACAGTTTCCCTTCAAAGAAACGAACATACAGAAGAAGAAAAGAAGACTGCAAGAAAGCAAGCCTTTCAGGAAATGGTCAATAATGGCATTGTAGCCGTTGGTGATATTGCAAATTCAACCGATACACTTGACCTACGTGCACTTGACCAACTACACTTTCATACGTTCGTGGAAGCTCTTGGCTTCTCTGAGGTAAATGCAGCCCGCTCATTTGGATTTGCCCTCAAAACCTTTGGCACCTACAAGGAGCAAGCCTCTCGTGTAAAATTACTTACCCAGTCTATTACCCCTCATGCGCCCTACTCTGTCTCTGCTCCCTTGTTCCGGGCCATAGATGCGCACGAGCCGTCTGGGCTGCTCAGTATCCATAACCAGGAATCAGAGGCAGAAAATCAGTATTATTATTCTAAAGAGGGCAATATCCGAGACCTGTTGGGTAGCCTGGGTATTGACGATGGATTTTTTGTCCCCTCGGGGCTCACTTCACTCAAGACATATCTTGAATGGCTTTCACCAGGAAAGGTTTACATTTTCGTTCATAATACATTTACTTCGGTTGAGGACGTGCAGTATGTAAAAAGCAGGTTGCGTGCTGCCCACTGGTGCCTTTGTCCAAATGCCAATTTATATATTGAAAACAGGTTACCCGATATCAATATGCTCAGACACGAGCAGGTTGACCTTTGCATTGGAACGGATAGCCTTGCTTCTAACCATCAACTTTCCATTCTATCAGAACTAATCAGCATCCGCAAACAATATCCGAATATTGCGTGGGAAGAATTGCTGAAGTGGGGCACGCATAACGGAGCTACTGCCTTGCAAATGCAGGATAAACTTGGCACGATAGAACCAGGAAAACAACCAGGAATTCTTCAGATCACGCAACTGGAGGGCAATAGCCCTGCTGTTAGCAGAATTATCTAACCGGCGTTTTCTGCGTCTTGTTTCTTCTGATTGGCAATAGCTTCGGTAAACCAGAGAAAATCATCGGCAAATTTGGTGATATTTTTTGCGAGGCGTTCATTTTGAGGCACTCCATTCTCATCGAGGCTTTTCTCCAACTCAGGCACCAATAGTTTTGTATGCATTGCATATCCATTAATAGCCAGTATAAGTAACTGCATCAAGTTGGATGCGTTGATGCCACCTTGTATGCCGCTAGACCCAGCAACCACACCAATTGGCTTGCGCGCCCACTCCTTTGTAAAATAGTCGACTGTATTCTTTAAAGCACCGCTGTAGCTATTGTTATATTCCGGAGAGACGAATACAATGCCATCTGCATGGCTCAGTTTTTCGCTTAGATCCAGTAGTCCCGCCGGAGGGTCAGGCATATCCTTCAGGCGGTCTGGCATTACTGCCAAATTATAGTCCCTGATATCAACAAAGGTCACTTCTGCCCTGCCCGTATCTTTCAGCGCTTTTTCAACTGCCCTTGCTGCCCTTATACTTAACCTGCCGGTCCTGATAGCCCCCCGGGTAAAATAGTTATTTTCAACATGCTTTTCAATTGTTTATTGCCTGAATTTTAGCTGAGATAAAATTCTCCAAAACCGTGCCCCTGAAGGGGCGATTTGACGGAATGTGAAATAAAAGTACAAATTTCAGGAATCAATAATGCAGTTATTGAAAGGAGGAACAAATAAGATCCAGCATTACAGGAAGGTGAAGAAGCGAACCGAGGTGAAGAATTTTCTGGCAAGTTACACGGACATGTGATACCTACGGCATCAGTGAAGTTTTAGATATTGTATTATAAACATGTGAGGCCTAACGGCATCAATTCAGATTGTTTTAAATTCCGAACTGCCATTGGCCGCAATAAAATGCACACATACTAATTTTCCAAGTAAATAGATATTAGCTATCGTTAATTACCCACAACTTCCTTTTTACAACCAAGCAGGGAGGAATCGGTCATGAGCTGGTCCAGGTGTTCAAGGGCGTCGTTTTCGTTGGGGTATTTAAGGATCATCTTTTGCAGGACGCATTCGCAGTAAGTCTTTGCCTTTGCCTCAGAGCCCGCCCAGCGGGTGGCATTTTCCATACAAGCCTCTTTCCAGCTGGCTTTATCGTCCTCATTCCATGTATTTTTACAGGAACAAAGGCAAAACAATATAACGAAGGGAAGCAGCTTTTTCATAAAAAGAAAATCCGGCCAAATATACGCCGGATTTTCATATTCAGTAGATACAATAAATGATTTGAAAGTTATTCTACCTCTTCCTTAAAGTCAATGCCATAATGAGCCAACTCTGTAAGTACAGGTTTATAAACAGACTGCATTGTTGGAATGAGCACACCAAACGGAGGTTTTATCTTCCCGTTAAGCACCATACGAGCCAGAATGCCCATGGGTAAGCCAACTGTCTTCGCCATAGCTGAATGATCTCTGTTTTCGCCCTTTATGGTCATTGTACTGGTGAGCTTTGTTTTCCTGCCCTTGTGGATGTACTCCACTTCGTGCTGCATTACCACCATGTCTTTTTCAGCAGAAGCCATCGCCCATTTTTCGAGCAACAAACCAAGCAAAATTTGAGAAGAAGATGATGTACCCGGTTTCAGTGGCAAATCGTCAAAAAGGCCGAGCCACTGGAACAACGAAATTACCTTACTATCCTTATCGAGAGCAAGCTTCTTTGTAATGAATTCTGTAAGATTTTCTTTGTCTTCACAACCTGCCTTTTTCATTAACCAGGTAGTATAGGTCTGGCCGGTCTGCTCGAAAACGTCATCCGGGTTAGTTAGCCCCAAATGGATAAACGCATCCCAGCCTGCACAAAAAGAAGGATAACGCAGGGTTGCCCTGATAAAGGTTTTGATGTCCGGAATATCGTAGGTTTCCAGATATTTCAGCGAATCACGATTTGGGTAATAGGCCAAAGATCCTATTCCGTCAACCTTGATCCTTTTATTTCCTTTAAATATTTTCTCGTAAGGAATTTCTTCCTCCTTGCCATTATTCAGGTACCTGGCACCGCCAACACCTGCGGAAATAACATTTTTAGGATTCCAGCTAAATTTGTAATGCCATGGGTTGTTGTCGCTTTCAGGTGCTACAAGCCCTCCACAGTAAGATTTGAAACTATATATAGAGCCAGCAACACGATGAATGCTATTAATGATCTTATTAGCGGTCATATGGTCGATACCCGGGTCGAGACCCATTTCGCACATAAACATAAGACCCGCTTCTTTTACTGCTTCGTCCATCCCTTTTAACTCATCGGAGATGTAAGATGATGTGATCAGGTTTTTCTTGAATTTCAGGCAGTCTTTGGCAAGGTGTATATGCAGGTTTGGTGGCATTAGAGAAATGACAATATCAGCACGTTTTACCAATGGTTCGCGCTGGGCAGCCTTAGTGATATCAATTACCGCAGCTTCCGCATAGGCGCTTTGATTGATCTTTTCGGCAATTGCATTTGAATCACCATCCGCAATAATTACTTTCCATTTATTCTGAGGGGCGTTTGACAAAAGGTATTGTATAAGGTAGGTGGATGATTTACCGGCCCCGGCAACCAAAATTGTATGCATAGTTTCTTGCAAAAAAAATTATTAAATACTATGCCAAAAGTACTGGTATTATGGAGTTATTTTGCACAATTGCCCAACCTTTAATTTAAACAAATAAATAAAAATACAAATAACATTATCATGACATGGAATAAATCAAAAACTGACTTAGAGGCACTCAATAAGCTCTCTGACAACACGTTGGGAGCAGTTCTGGGCATAAGGTTTACGGAAATCGGCGATCAATTTCTCAAGGCGACAATGCCAGTAAATTCAAAAACGCACCAACCCTACGGACTACTTCACGGAGGCGCCTCAGCAGCACTTTCAGAAACCGTAGGAAGTGTTGCATCCTGGCTTTCAATAGATACAGAAAGACAGATCTGCGTGGGCATAGAGATCAATTGTAACCACATAAGGGGTAAGAGAGATGGAATTGTTACTGCCACTGCTACCCCACTACATATTGGCTCAACGACGCACGTTTGGGATATAAAGATAATTGATGAGCAGGAAAAGCTCATTTGCGTGAGCAGGCTGACTGTTTCCGTTTTGAAAAAACCGTCAGCGAGTCCGGACAAATAGCTGATTACACCGGTCCATTACCGTTGCGGGAATTTTGTTTATTTTACACCCAATATAATGAAGAGGAACAAAAGAATAGTTTGCACCGTTACCAACGACCTGAATTACGACCAGCGTATGATACGCATATGCACTTCGCTTACCGAAGCTGGCTACGATGTAACACTGGTAGGATTCAAGAGAAAGAACAGTAAGCCCATTATTCCGCGCCCGTTTAAGCAGGTAAGATTATCTATAATTGCCGAACAGGGAAAGATCATGTATTTCCATTACTGGCTCAACCTGTTCTTCTTTCTGATGTTCCGGAAAGTGGATATTCTGTGTGCGATAGATCTGGATACGATCATGCCGGTTTACTATGCATCGAGATTGCGCAACAAAAAACGAGTGTATGATGCCCATGAAATATTTACTGACCTTAAAGAGGTGATATCCCGGCCTGCCGTACATAAAATGTGGTTGTGGATAGCCGGTCATACAGTACCTAACTTCCCTGTTGGCTATACCATTGGAGAATGTTATGCTGAGGATTTCAAGAAACGTTATGGCGTCAGTTATGGTATTGTACGCAATGCGACAATTCTAAAACCAGTAACCATACCTGCCAAACCCGACCGCTTTGTACTTTACCAGGGGGCGGTTAATGTAGGAAGATGTTTTGAGCAACTCATCCCTGCTATGAAACTGGTTAATGCGCCGCTGGTGGTTTGCGGTGCCGGCAATTTTTACGAACAAGCCGTTGCATTGATGCATGAACACAAATTGGAAAATAAGATCACTTTTAAGGGCTATGTGCCGCCGGCTGATTTGAGCAATTATACTATAAATGCATGGGTAGGCATTACTTTGTTCGAGGATACGAGCCTGAGTAACAGGCTTTCGCTCGCGAACCGCTTTTTCGATTATATGCATTACGGTGTCCCTCAATTGTGCATTAAGTACCCTGAATATGAGCGTGTAAATGAACAATTTGAGATCGCCTGCCTAATTGAGGATACATCGCCTGCGAGCATAGCAGCGGCACTAAATAAATTACTCACGGACGAGGCCTATTACAACCGCCTGCAGGCCAACTGCCTGAAAGCACGTGAAAAATATTGCTGGCAGGAAGAAGCAAAAACGCTGGTGAGTATTTATGATAGGCTGTAAATGTGTTGGTGTCTTTAACCGAAGCATTGTGCGAAGTCAGGCGAAGAGTCTCAGGGAGTATTTCTAGTGAGGGCTAAAAAAAAGTACGCAGAGGCTATCGAAATAATAGACCTCTGCGCACGAAACTGAAAGACTAAAAAATATAATTGTAGTCAATGACGGAAAACTAAATCCATCCCTGGGCGTGCAGATATTTTGCGATTTGCACGGCATTGGTCGCTGCTCCCTTTCTGAGGTTGTCGGCAACTATCCAGCAATTGAGGGTGTTGGGCTGGGAGTAATCGCGACGAATACGGCCAACAAAAACTTCATCTTTTCCTTCGGCATCGAGGGGCATGGGGTAGCCGTTCATCGAAGGGTTATCTACTACAATGACTCCCGAAGTATTGGAAAGCAATTCCTTTACATCCGATTCATAGAAATCGTTTCGGAATTCAATGTTAACGCTTTCGCTGTGGCCGCCAATTACAGGCACCCTTACAGTTGTTGCGGAAACTTTAATTTCGTCATCACCCATTATTTTACAGGTTTCCAGGGCCATTTTCATTTCTTCCTTTGTATAGCCGTTTTCCTGAAAAACGTCAATATGAGGAATCACATTCAGGTCAATCCTATGCGGGTAAACACCGCTACCTGCACCACCAGCCCGTTCATCCATCAGCTCCTTTACAGCTTTCTGGCCTGTGCCGGAAACAGATTGATAAGTACTGACAACCACACGTTTAATGCTATATTTTTTATGCAATGGTTGCAACACCATTACCATCTGGATAGTTGAACAATTCGGATTGGCAATAATGTAATCGTTTGCTGTAAGTACGTGGCCGTTTACCTCGGGTACAATTAATTTGTATTCCGGGTGCATGCGCCAGGCCGAAGAATTATCAATTACCCGGCAACCTGCTGCAGCAAATTTGGGTGCAAGTTCAAGCGAAACAGAGCCTCCGGCGGAAAACAATGCTACAGCGGGCTTCATGGCAATGGCAGTATCGGCAGACACAACAGGGTAATCCTTACCCTTGTAATTAACCATAGTGCCCACTGACCTTTCTGAGGCAACGGGGATCAATTCTGATACAGGAAAATTCCTTTCTTCGAGTACCTGCAACATTTTACTGCCTACAAGGCCAGTAGCGCCAACAACTGCAACTTTCATGTTATGTATTGAGCCTGCATAACCGCAGGAAGGTTATAATGAACTGTAATGATGCGCAAAAGTAGGGAACGAAAAGGAAACAAAATCCACGGCGGCGTCTGGAACTTTTTAAGTAAAAATTATTATCGCAGCTTGTCCCGTTCAATTGATAATCCCGACCTTTGCCACCTTCATGAAGAACCTCACTGCGCTTAATAAATATTTCATTAAATATAAATGGCGGCTGTTCCTGGGTTTGCTTTTTGTGGCAATATCCAGCAAATTCGCTGTTATGCCCGGCAATATCGTTCGTACTACCCTTGACCAGGTAAGAGAAATGATAGCCCATAAAACAGACAGCAAGGCCATTATGTCTTTGGTTTTTAAGAGTGGAATGCTGTTGCTGGGGCTTGCGCTTTTACGCGGCTTTTTCATGTTTATGACCCGGCAGACC
>CANCOG010000116.1 GCA_947379685.1 Flavipsychrobacter stenotrophus
ATAAACACAGGAAATTGCAGCAACTTCAGTTGCAATCCACTCAATATTATCAGCAAAAAGATGACCGAGCTGCTCAGTACTTCAAGGATGGAGTTATTGCAAAAATCAGGATGGAGCAGGTTTTATCTGAATTGAAAATGCAGGAAGAAGATAGAGCATTAAGCATAGAATCAATTAATATTTTTCAAGCCCGTGTATCAGAAGGGCAGGAATCATCGTCCAATCTCAACTTAGAGGAAGCAGATCTTCAAAAGCTGGATGCCAACTACCAAAGTAACAGAAGGCAATATTGGTTATATTTCCTTGACTACCTGAAAGCCAGTGGTAAGCTTGAAATACTATGGAAGCAATAAAAGCATAGTACTTGCACTTCACCGGTAGAATCTGATTAGTTAACTTGAGCTTAGTCATGTTCTTTCCCTATATATTGGATGGTGAAACGACCTTCTCAAGTAATTTCGAAATGATTGTATTACTATTGTTGGTCTGCTAAAAACTATTATTCATGAAACTGATTCAATCTTAAATGTTAACTTTGCTTCGGTAAATACTATTGCTATTATGGAAGTGCAGCTACAAATAAAAATGAATGCCAAGTTATATTTGCGCGACCCTGAAACATCGGAATTGGGCAAAGGAATTATAAGGCATGGTATTGAAATGATCTATGAGTTGGGCTTCGAAGAGTTTACATTCAAAAAGCTTGCAGTAAAGGTGGGTACCACGGAAGCCAGCATCTACAGGTATTTTGAAAATAAACACCGGCTGCTCACATACATAACTACCTGGTTTTGGACATGGTTGGAATACCAACTTGTGTTTCATACAAACAATATAAGCGACAATAAACAAAAAATTGATGCTGTCATAAAATTACTTACATATCAGGGGAAAGACGAATTTACGCTGGAGCATATCCACAAAAGTGTGTTGCAAAAAATTGTCATATCTGAAGGGGATAAATCTTACCTTACCAGGCACGTAACAGAAGATAATAAGGCCTTGTTGTTTAAGCCCTATAAAGATCTATGTCACAGAATAGCGGAAATATTTCTGGAGTATAAGCCCGGATATCCTTATCCTCATTCGTTAGCAAGTACTTTAATTGAAACGGCCCACAGGCAAATATATTTCAGGGACCATCTGCCTCGCCTTACAGATTTTGGGAATGTTAAAGACACAAATATCGTAGTAACCTATCTTAGCCACATGATATATAGTATGCTGGATGCTACTAAAATGAAGTAGCCTGGTAAAGTGTGCCAGAAGACCAGAGAAGGCTGACATAGGCTTTTTGCCACTTAGCTTTTAGCTCTATTAGCTTTTGGGCAGTTTCCAGAAGCTTACTTTGACGAGCGTTGAGCAAGAACAGTGAACTTTCTCCGGTTTCAAATTTTAGCCGTTCACCTTGGTAAAGCTTCATAAAATTTATGTTTGTGCTCGCCATAATGTTGAGTTGCTGCCTTACGGCCAATAGCTCATTGTAATAACTTCTCGTCTTGTTTTCAATTTGCAGCCTTGTGTTGTTTCGCTCCAGGTCCGTTTCTGATATTTTTAGTTTGGAGGCACTATATGCCCCCCTTGCGTCTCTTAGAAACAAGGGCATGGCAAGACTAAAACCCACTTTATGGTTATTTTCAAGGAGGGGTAAGTTTATTTCTTGCGGGTACTTATAGCCTTTACTTAGTATATTTCCACTTAAACTCAATTTCGGCATCAAAGACTGAGCTTTCAGCTTTTTTTCTATTTCGAGTATGTCCATTTTGTAGTTGATCGATATCAATTTGGGGTGTTCTTCAACAGCCGAGAGCAATGCATTTAGGTCGGGTATGGCAGTAGCCGCTTTTTCAAATTCGGCAGTATCTGGCAATATCAAATCTGACCATTCAACCGGCGAGTTGTTTTCCAGCCACAGATAATTTGATAATTCTAATCCGGCGTTACGGACGGAGAGCTGCATAACACTTTCCTGAAAGTAGAATGTCTGCAGCTGAGTAATTGCTTCTATGGTGTCAATGGCGGGGCGCAGGCCCTGTTCAAACTCTAACTTCACAAAGCGTAATCTTTCCTCCCCAACAGCTACAGCACTCGAAATTATTTTGTAGCTACAATATTTTTCCACCCAGTTCCAATAAGCAGCGAGCCCATCATAAAACAAGTTATTCACAGCCAGTTTTCTTTCCTCAGCAGTCTGCTGCTGTAACGCCTGCGCTTGCCTGAGTGCCGCCCTGCGTTTATCATATAATAATTGATTGGCTGGCAACTTTACCCCTATGTAGCTTGTTTGTCCCAATGTAGATTCCGGGGAAACTCTGCCCCCAACTATTTCTTCTACCCCCGCTTTTATATCAATTCCGTACCATGTAGGTATTGTCAGTTCGGGTTTGAAATAACTATAATAGAGCTTGCCATCAAATGTTTTTCTATCGAGCGTTGTGCCAATTTCAGGGTCAAATGCCCCACGAGATTGCTGTACGTTAGCCGCTGCCCGCTCTACCTGAATGCCGGCCTGTCTGGCAATAGGGTGGTATAGCTTAACAATATTGATAAAATCGTCTTTAGTCAATACATAGTGGGTACTATCACCTGCAATTGAGCTAACAGACAGCAAAATAGAAATCAAAACGAGCAAATATTTACTTCTTTCCTTTGTCATAACTCTTTTCATTTGTTTGATAGTATTCAGGAGGGAATCCATTTATATTTCGCCATAACTCATACCAAACCGGCACATCTTTGAGGAGCGCTATTGCCGAAGCGCCTGTGCCAAGCATTAGTGTTTTTGGCCAGGGTCTGTACGATGTATCTTCTCCAACAAGAATCCTGAATTTCCCATTGCTGCTAACTGAGCTTTCTATTACGGCAATTTCACCACTGAAGATGCCGTATGATGCCTTAGGCCATCCGCTGAATACGATAGCAGGATAGCCATCGAAAAGGAAGCGGACTTTCTGACCTTTTGACAATAAGGGAAGATCAACAGGCCGTACATAGATTTCAACTGCGTGGTCAATTTGCAATGGTACGATCTCAGCAATTTTTTCCCCTTCTTTAAGTATTTCATTAAGGCCTGATTTATTGGCCTGTACTATTTGCCCGCCTTGCGGAGCAACGAGATAGTACATGCCATTTCTTATCTTGTAGTTTTCATATTGATTGCTCAGTTTTGCAACGTCGGCAGTGCTGTTGGATATTTCACTTTGTGCTGCGGCTTTTTCACCCTGGGCTTTTGACTTCTTTTCCAGAAACTCGGCCTGAGCCTGAATTAATTCAGTTTTTGTATTAAAGAATTTCATTTCGGTACTCGTTTTCTTAGCCAGGGCACTCTGATAATATTGGTTACGTTGTTCCAGCTGAACCAGAGAAGATAAGCCACTGTCCCTCATTATTTTCTGCCGGTGAAATTGTGCTTCAGCAATTTTTAAGTCATTAGCTGCTGAGATCGCCTCAAAACTGTCTGCAATCACTTTTAGCGATAATTGCTTCATTTTTAATATGACCACCTGCTGCATTGCGGTTATCTGTGCATCGGTGGCGGCTACCTTATCGCCATAAAAACCCACGCTAGATTTTTTCGCATTGATCTGCTCTTTGGTCCTGCTCAATAACTCCGGATCGAGGTAATTATCTTTTATTTCGGCAAGTTGGGCTATAGTATCTCCTGCTTTAACAATATCCCCCTCCTTTACATACCATTTAATAATACGACCAGGAATGATTGAGTTCAATTCCTGAGGGCGTTGCTCCTGCCTCAATGTAGTGATCGCTCCCTTTGCCCGTATGTTTTGGGTCCATGGTAAGAAGAGTACAGTAACAAGTGCAATTAGGGCACCTATCAACCAGTATCGCACATGATTTTTCACTCCGATCCTATAAACCAGATCAAATGACCTGAACTTAGTATTGGTGATTTCCCGCTCTATCGTTTGTTTTATCTCTTTCATAGGTTGTTTGTTTTTATCGATTTAACGGTACCTTTATCCATTTCTATAACCAAATTGCATTGCTCAGCGAAGGCTAAATCATTTGTGACAACAATAATTGTCTTGCCCGTCAATTGCTCCAGGATGTGCTCCTTTATTTGTTTGGCAAATTGTTCTTCTAGTCCCAACCATGGTTCTTCAAGCAGCAATAGCTGCGGGTTATGTATGAGCGCTCTTACCAGCAAAACCTTCTTTACTATTTTATCGGGGAGGTGGTTGCCTATAGGTTTAATTTCAAATTCATAGCCCTCTTTATGGCTATCAACAAATTGTTTTAAGCCGGTTATTTCAGCCAAATGATTCATCTGCTCATAGCTAATTGTATCATTGCCAATGCAGATATTTTCTTTTATGGTTCCCTGAAATATCTCCTGTATACTCAATAGCACTCCAATGCTAGCTCGTATGGACCGAATGTCATAAGTGGCAATCGGGACTTTATTGATCAGTATACTTCCTCCAAAATCCGGGTAAGCCCCGCTTAGCAATCTTATAAGAGTTGATTTGCCTGCGCTATTTGCTCCCGTTATACAAACTTTACTCCCGGCAGGTATATTGAACGAGAGATTTTTCAGTATCAATTTTTCACTACTGTATCCAAAGTATACATCCTTCACTTCAATTGCAAACCCTGCGTTGGCATTTATTAATTGCTGTTTGCCTACTTTTTCTTTTGGTTTTTCTAATAATTTGTTGATCTTCTCCACTGAGGTGAGCACGTCGTATATATTGTCCAGGCTAACTATTAGTTTTTCTACGGATCCTATTATCATGAGAATGACTATCTCCGAGGCTATAAATTGCCCGACATTTATTTGCTGGTCGACAAGTAGAATAGCTCCAACAATCAGCATCGCAGAAATGATCAAGAGCTTAAAAACGATCAGCGTCCAATATTGAAAAAGCAGTATTTTGAAATGCGATGTTCTAGACTCCAGGTATCCAGAAACATATTCATCTGTTTTATTGATGTGCAATGAACTATCTCGTGAGAATTTGAAAGTGGTGATGACTCTTGCTATTTCCTGTAAATAGCCAGCAACTTTATATTTATAGTTACTTTCTTCCAGACTCGTTTGAAGCCCTTTATTTCCTGTTGTTGCTAAAATTATATACAATACCGCCAGAAGCAGTAATCCAAAAAATATGAAAACTGGGTGGTAGAATGAAAGCAGGACCAGGCCAAAGATTATTTGAATTGAAGCTGCTGGAATGTCAAGTAGAATTTTGGATATACCTTTTTGTAAGGAAACTGTGTCAAAAAAGCGATTTACCAGTTCTGGCAAGTAATAGTTATCAACATCTTGCAGGTTTAACTTAGGAATAGTGTCCGCATATTTGAAAGCATACCTTACAAAAAGCTGTTGTTGTATTTTTTCAATCAGCTTCATTTGGTTTACCTGTAATAGACCTGCAACCAACACCCCTATTATCACTAAAACTATGAGTAATACCATTGATGCAGAAATAGTACCCCCAAGTACAAAACTGATAATTGATTGTATTCCCAGCGGCAAAGATAGCTGTACTACCCCCGCTATTATTGCATAAAAATAGATGGATGAAATTTCATTCTTTTCAAACTTTAATACCTCAAGAAGTTTTACCAACGTGCTCATTCTCTTCTCTGCCATATCGTTATAATTTCAGCAAAGATACATAAACACTCTTTTGTATGATAGTAATACTATTGCAAAAGTGTTAAAATCAACATAAAAAGATAGCGATGTTTTTTTTGAGCTTTATGGGTCAATTAAATTTTGGACGAGCGGGTAGCGGGTGCTTATTTTTGCAGTATGCGGAGCTTAATTGTTCTTATCACGCTATACTTTTGTTGCCTTCATAGAATCTTGGGACAGGATTGCATTGTACACAATGGGAGAAAGTTTTACCGCACAAGTATATCGTCTGGCAACTCATCGGGCAATGATCCGATAGATTATAAATGGACTGAAAAGAGCTTTCAAATCGAGAATCATGATGCAGCAGATTTTGGTGTGATAGGTACCGAAATACCGGGTAAGTTTGATGCTACAAAGGCACTTTTTAAGTTGTTCCCGGGCAGGCAACTTTACCTTACAGACGATGATGATGCGAAGTGGTTTTACAGTGTTGCTGTTTGGCGTGCACCACTGATGCCCAAGCATTGGGCGAAGGATGGGGGAGTGGAACATTGGTTTCCTGGAAAAACAGGGAACTTTACTAAGGTGCATGAGGTGTTACACTTTAAAAACGACAGCGGGAAGCAGTTCGTATATGTTGTATTTGAACATAATGAAACTACTGCACTTGATGCGCTGTATTGCGGAGTAGCATGTGGTGCTGATGCGGGTATTGCCTTATTCGCTCAGCAAGGAGAAAAGTGGGTGCTGACGCATTTTTCGCTCTATGCCGGGACTTATGGCCGCTACAAAAAATTAACTGCCCGTCCCAAAGTCATAAAGCTAGGTGAGGATAATTACGGGCTGGAACTTTTTTCTCCTGTAAGTGGCCCGGGAGGCCCCAGTTTTGGAGAGACTTTTCTGTATGCCCCCGTTGGTCACACCATAAAGCTTGTTTACAGCGACCGATCTTCAGCAGTATGGGATTTTAACGGCAGATGTTCCCGATGGTTTACCTCTCTTGTGCCTCAACACGGCACCAACCAATTTAATGACCTTAAAGTAGTCGTTTCAGGCGATTATTGCCTGCCGTCGATGGCCGGAGGGATTTTTGACGATGACAGTATTGGCACCGCACCTGATGAAGTATTTTTTAAAACCAGTGTAGCGGATAGTTTCGGGTATAAGATCACGAGGTTATACCGCCATGATGGCAATGAATATAAATGGCAGCGTACTTTTTATAGAACTTATGCCGTAAAACCCAAAAAGAAAAATTGAGTTTGCAGGCAGGTTAATTCGATGCTCTGCGATTCTGGAAGCAGATGTTAGAGCGGGTGAGAACTACCCCGGCAGAATGTATTTTTTTGAACCCATGGCGGACTTGAGTTTTTGTGAGTCTTTGTAGAACGAGCAGCCAGATGCAAATCTATTTCGCCATTTTTCCTGAACGTTGTCGCCGTTTATACCTCGCAAAAGCAAGTTGTTTTTTTAACTTGCTTCTTTCATTATTCATATTTGCTATCCCATAACTGTTCCAACTCTTATGTATATTTGGCACAACTTCTGATAAAAAATATAACCACTATGATAAGGTCTTTCTTCCAGTTACTGATAGTTGTCCTCTTTGTTTCATTGTCGAACCAGAACACGCTTGCGCAAACCATATACTATGTCGATTCGGCCACGGGTAGTGATGCAAATGCCGGTACGTCCTGGACACTTGCTTTAAGAAACCTCAACAAAGCATTGGATTATGCCAAAACCAGTACTGCAGCTGAAGTGCAGATTTGGGTGGGTGCCGGAACCTACCACCCGACAGAAGGGTTATCAACAACGCTGGCTGACCCTGCCGACACTTCTTTCGCGTTCTTTAGGGGGAATGGTGCCGGCAAGGCATTAAAAATATACGGAGGTTTTGCGGGTACCGAAACTGCAGTGGCTGCAAGGGATACCTTACACCGTACCTTCCTTGATGGGAATGCCGGGAGCGGGGTGAAATCATATCATGTATTTGTTATTGCGGGTCTTGATGCAAGTGCCGATAGCCTGATCGTTGACGGTTTTACTATTGCCAATGGTGATGCTGAAGGGACCGGTTCAAAGAGTTACAACGGTATTTCTGTACCGCGGACCCTCGGCGGTGGCGGGCAACTTTCGGGTATCAAAACAAGCAAGGTGCTATTCAACAATTGTAGTTTTAAAGATCACAGGGCATTTGCAGGCGGCGGACTGATGAATGATACTGCTTATTGCAGCATTACAAACTGCAACTTTACCAACTGTACCGGGCTCATAATCGGTGGGGGAGGGATTTACAATAGGTTATCCTCAATCAGTATCACAAACTGTGCTATGACGGGCAACCTGGCTTTTATTGGCGGATCAGCAATTTATGACGACCACTGCTCCCCGGTGATTACTAATTGCCGGTTTAGTGGGAACATCACCCGCCCCGATGGAGTTGACATGCATTGTGGAGGAACCATTTACGGGTACTATTCATCTGTGGTTATTTCTGGGTGCGACTTTACCGGTAATATGGCGGAAGGTGACGGGCTTATGCATGCAGGAGCTATATTCAGCCGGTTGGCTGCAACTCCAGTGATCACGCATTGCACCTTCACTAATAATATTTGCAAGAATACTTATTACGGCAAGACGTATGGCGGGGCAATATATAGTGAGGCTTGCGACCCGCAGATCACTTATTGCGATTTTACGGGTAACAGGGCGATTTCTGTAGGCAATCCAACGGGAGGGTTAGTTTATTCTTATGGCGGTGCGCTGCACAATTATGGATGCAACGTGTACATAGGTAATTGCAATTTCAATGCTAATTCTGCCACAGCCTACGGGTACAACTCATCCTCAGGTCCGGGGAATTCTTATGCCTACGGTGGGGCAATATACAACATGCAGTGCGCTCCAGATATCCGCAATTGCAACTTCAGGTCCGATACTGCATTTGGCATACGTGCTGTTGCTTTCGGGGCTTTGGGAAATGCATATGGAGGCGGAATTTATAATGTAGGTGCCCGCCCCAATATTCAGAATTGTACCTTTAAGAAGGAAGGGGCTATGGGCAATAGTAATGGCTTTGGTGGTGCAATTGACGATTTCGATACTTCGGCACCAGTGCTGCGTACCTGTACTTTTGATTCTTGTTACGCGGCCAGCTCCGGCGGTGCAATTTATCATGGTTCCGGCCTGCTGACCAGCTACGATTGTGTGTTTTCTAATTGTACGGCGCCTACCGGCGGAGCGATAAATGTCGACTACGCGATTACAACCCTTGCCTCCCTGAACAGCTATAGAAGCGTGTATTTCCGCAACAGGTCCACCAATAGCGGCGGAGCAATATATTTTAATGGTGGCGGCAGTACCGACACCCTGGTTAACAATGTTTTCGCCCTCAACAAAAATGTTGGTGGCGCAGGAGGTGGCGCAATAGATATTACAAGAGGGGCCTTCTTTATGGCCAATAACACGTTCTATGCCGATAGCGCCATAGGTGGCCGGGGAGGTTCAGTACATTTCACCAACCTTACTGCAACGGCTCTCTTTGCGAATAATATTTTTTACGCCGGGTATGGCACGGGTACAAGCGCAGATACTGGTCTTTCGCCGGTAGCCACCTGCACTTTTACCCACAATACATTTAGTGCCACAAACCCATCATTTGTGTTGCCTTCGTCACCTGCTGGTGCTGATGGCGTATGGAAAACCTCCGATGACGGGCTTAACCACACGAGTTGCAGCGCGGTGCAAAATACCGGCGATAACGCCTACGTACTTACCGGTGAAACCACCGACGTGGCTGCTGCCATGCGCATACGCAACGGTACGGTGGACATAGGTGCCTACGAAACAAATTATGCAGGTAATATTTCCGGTCCTCAATTTGTTTGTGTTGGCTATACTATTACACTGACAGACTCTGTAACTGGTGGTTCGTGGGTAAGTTCAAATTCGGGTATTGCGGCCGTGAGTGGCTCTGGTGTTGTGACAGGCGTTAGTGCCGGGTCGGCCACGATAATGTATATAGTGTCGACTTCATGCGGCACCGACACTGCAAAGTTGTTGGTTACGGTCAATACGGGTACTAATGCGGGCGTACTCTCCGGTTCTGCTACCGTATGCGATGGTGACACGACTACCTATACAAGTACTGTAGGTGGTGGTTTCTGGAGTGTAATAACAGGCAATGCCGCAGTGACGGCAAGTGGTATGGTTATAGGTTTGACTCCCGGCATAGACACTATTGTTTACACCAACAGTTGCCACCTGGCATCAACAAAAAAGGGCATAACTGTTCATCCCATACCGGCACCCATTACCGGCAACCCAAGCCTGTATGTTTGCCCAGGGCGTAGTATAACGTTGTTAACTAATGTTTCCGGTGGTACATGGGTAAGTAGCGACGCCTCAATTGCCAGTATAATTTCATCATCCGGAATCCTTACCGGTGTACTTCAGGGCGATTGTGTGATAACTTATACCTCTCCGGCAGGCTGCTCAGTTACGCTGGATTTTACGGTGTACCCCTGTCCTCCAGCAGATGTAGAGGAAGTAACCAACACCCAACAGATCAGTATTTACCCCAATCCTGTTGACAACATCCTGAATATCCGCTCCACCCTAAAAATTGAAAAAATAGAAATTCTGAGCATGATAGGTCGACCTGTTTTCAATGGTATTTATGACAGAAATGAGGTTGCCGTGAATGTGAACACTATTCCATCAGGGAATTATATTATCCGGATAAATGGGGTGAAAGTGTATAGGTTTGTGAAGGAGTAGGGGGATTTTTGCTGTCAAATGAAAACTAATGTGAAACAGCATAGTTAAGTGCAGCATCAAGGTCGCTGATGTAATCTGATAATGTTACTTGTATTGCGACATCGGGTTTCAACGGGCCACTTGCTTTTGGGTCGTTAATAATGTGGTTGGTTGAATAGCTTACGCTTAAGCCGCTGTTAGGCAACTTAAATGATTTTACCTGCCCCAGGTGGTTAATGCTACCGCTCGTTGATTCTCCTATTGTGGTTATGGGTATTGCCCTGGCCAAATCAAACACATTGTTTAGCGCAGCAGAAAATGTCTTTCTGCCAATTAAAACAAAAACGTGTCCGGATGTATTTAGTGCTGATTTGTTTAATTCATGAATGAATGGCTTTAAAGTTGCCCTATGCCCTCCTTCATTATCTCTCAGGTCAATGATTACTTTAGTTGGCTTTTTCTCAACGACTTCCTTGAAAAAGTCAACTGTAAATTTTTCGAATGAGTATGAGGGGTCTTCAGTACAACTTGAATAATTGAAATAGATATAATTCGCAGCCGGGTCATAATGGTACCAATAGTTCCCTTTCTTACTGTGAGCCAGTGTGCCATGCAAATGACGGTTCTTGACAAATGTTACATCCTTTCCTTCCTGCGAAAGAAAAACTGTATTAATTGTATCATTGTCCTTGCTGACCAGGGTTACTGGCACTGAATCTATATTGTCAATAATACGCAAGCCATGTAGTATCCTTTTTCTGCTCAAGAGCAACGGTGCCTGATCTTTTATTGTTCCCTCATTTTTGTTGGGGAGCGTGGTAGCTATCTGTTGAACCACTTTCGCGACAGGAAGGTGATTGATGGCGATAACCTTTGAATATAGATACTTGCCGTTGGCTGCGTCCGTAAGAATAATGTAAATGCCCTCCTCAAATGAATGGCATATAAAAGGGAGTATTCTACCTTCTTTAAACCCACCAATGCGAGAATGTTC
>CANCOG010000117.1 GCA_947379685.1 Flavipsychrobacter stenotrophus
TCAGACAGTCTTGTTTCCGTTTCTGCAACGGGTACTATTTATTCTGTAGCGCAGATTGCTTTGGCAACCAAGGATTACCGAGCACATTGCTTTTACATGGGCGCAGGTTTAGCCCCTACATATTCATTAAAAGATATTTATAACGATTCCACAACTTACTATCATACCGTAGGTGACTCATCAGCTCATGATGTTGGTATTGGTCTTGTCTTCAACATTGGGCATCTGGCTACTGTTGATAGTGCGGCAGATAGTGTTACCAACCGTACCCGGCTAAGACACCCTGCAAATAGTTCCTCGGTTAAATTTATCTATTCTTTCGAAGCTGGCAAGGTAGCCCATTATTTGAATGCGGACGGGGGTGTGGTGGGAGACACCAGCCATTTGGGTATAAGCAATACAGGCTCCGGGGACGCTGCCGATATAAAAATATTCCCTAACCCATCCACGGATGCCTTTCATATTACAGGCTTAAAAAATGGCCAATATATTGAAGTATATGAGCTAACGGGACGGCTATTAAAGGACAAGATCCCTGCTCAATTACCGAGTGGAGGCGCGGTTGTTGCAGACCTGCCGCAGGGCAACTATATTTTGGTTGTTAAGCAAGCCAATGGTACAATATACCAAAGGAAGCTGATCGTTAAAAATTAGGCTCCTTTCTGACCGGATAATATCGAAAAAGAGGCTATTCATGGCGCATGAATAGCCTCTTTTTCTTTGTAGTATCTGGCGGATTCCGGATGGTTAGAATAATTGTGATCAAGATTATCGGACCTTAATTTCCGTTATCATACCAACGCCATGAACATTACAATCAGGAATTTCATTCGTATCAGAGGTCCGTTTACTTTTTAAGAGAGCGCTCCGGTAGTACGAGTGCCAGTGTGTTCCTTTCATCTAAAGGGCGACGACGATATTACTCAACAATCAACCTTTCAGTCGATAATGTTCCGCCCTTACTGCTCCAGGTAAGAAAATAAACACCCTTTATAAAATTACGAATATCCAAAGTTGTCAAGTAGTCAAGCACGTCAAGTCTATTTATGGTTTTCCCCATTAGATCTCTGATGGTAATTACGCCAGAATTCCCGGGTGTTTGAATTTGAACAATTTCTTTTACAGGGTTAGGGTAAACGATCATTGGTAGTCCAACTTGATTTACAGGAGCAACACCAGTTGTGGGGTACTGAAATTCATATGCTCCGATATCAATTTTTGATCCTGACAGGCGTCTGTTGTGCCAATAATCTGTTGTTGATGTAAAGCAACCTGCCGTATCGCCTTTATCGATGCATTTGGAGGCGATCTTCAACCTAAAATCGGCCAGCAGTGCACTTTCAGTATAAGTGCAAGTGAGTGTCGGGCTTAGAAGTTGCTGAGCGGTGTCAATAATATTATTGCTTGTATCCCCCAGGTGAATTATTGCAGTATAGTCGAAGTAGGGATCACTGCTTAAAGGCCGTTCTATATAATTATGGTTAAATTCAAACGTGTCAGCCCACAATATCGAAACATTTAGTGTGTCCTGAAAACTGATGCCTCCATCTACAGCTATGTTATTGTAAAATATGTTGTTCTTAATGCTTACGTAAGTGCCTCCTACTGTACTGTTATCTGTAATTGAAATTGGTGCTCCATCTGGAATTGTTCCACCAGAGTTGTTAATAATGTCGTTGTTGTAAATTTTTACATTAGACCCCAGAATATAAACCGCTGAACCGGCAAGCCCTGCGTAATTGTTCGCAATGATGTTATTACAAACAGTATTGAGCTGGTATACAGTATCACCGGAATTATCCAGCCTGATTGCACCTCCTCCTTCCACTGCACCACACGCTGTACCACCGGTAAAACCCTTTAGTACCCTGTTATTACATAGGTAATTCCCATTTATGGATACTTGTGACCCCCACGATGCAATGGCCCCATCTTGACCTAGTGTATTGCCATAAATCTGATTATCGGTTATTTTTGCCTTGCTGTAAAAAAGCACCAACGCACCGTCGTTATTGGAATCGTTAGGTTGGTTATTGTAAACCAAATTTTGGTAGAAATTGACATCGGCATAAAAAACAGCGATCATACGTATACCAATGTTATTGTAGATAGTGTCGTTATAAAAAACACCCTGCCCCAACCAAAAATTCATTATGTAATTAGAGTTGCCCTGGAATTTACACCCACTGATCTCTACTTTTTTATTAGTTGCACTTACATCCAGTACGCCTATCTTATTATGTGAGAAAATGGAATGCCTGATGCCCATGCTTCGATCTAGATTTAGAATGTCTCCTGATTTCATATCACTAACCTTGCAGTAATTAAAGGTAACAGAATCAAGACCTGAATAGGCACCATCAATAAGGAGACCTCCCCATCCACCAGGGCTGATGGCCGAATCACTCCAGCCAGTTGTATCATTTCTGTAAAAAATAATATATTGGGAGGGCGAACCATCAGCATGCAAAATACCCTTCACTTTAATGCTGTAATTACCCTGCAGAATGACCTCGACACCCGGATCTATGACCAATGTGTGGTTCGAATCGATAGTAACGTTGTTAAAAAGCAGATATGGCGACCCGCCCAGGGTCCAGTGCCCTGAAATAGATGAGCTGGTGATACTTGTAGAAGCCTGGGACGGGGCGGTGAGGCAAAATATAAAAACTAAAGTGAGGATATTTTTCATGTAAAGTATTTTATAGCAAACTTAAACAATGTTGTTATAAATTCATAAGGCTATATACCGGTTGGATTGGATTGTTTGAGAAGTTCTGTTTGCCCTGTGTTGACCCAGAAATGCATTACAATGAAATGGTTTCATAATTTCGGGAACACATCAAATCTCAAGAATTTTTATAAAAATACCTTCAAAATATTTCATTTATGCATGACAATATTTACATTTGAACGGCTTTTTATCAAATGCTTAGATAAAATCAATTATGAAATATACCCACTTTGCAGTTTACCTGCTTCTTATTGTTGCGGGCTTGCTGCCTGCCAGCCGCCTGGAGGCGCAATTGTTAGATAGTAATGCGACCAGAGTAGCGCGGGTCCAACATTTTCTTGATTCAGTGGACGCGACCATCAAGTACGAGACGGGTACAGTGGCGTTGAAGGAGATCGCTACGCTGAATATACCGGAGGGTTATAAATACATTCCACAAGATAAGGCGATGATGATCATTCATGATCTGTGGGGTAATCCGAACAGGGATGATATTTTTGGGATGATCGTAAAGTCGGACTTTAGCGTGTCTCGACTGGATGCATGGGCGTTCATAGTTTCATATAGTGAATCTGGGTTCGTGAAGGATGAGGATGCCGATAAAATAAATTATGATGACCTGCTCAAACAGATTCGCGAAGATGAGGTGGAGGTAAATAAAGTAAGGGTGAAGGAGGGTTACCCTACGATTCACCTTGAGGGCTGGGCTGTAACGCCTTTCTATGACAAGAATAAGAAAATATTACATTGGGCTAAAAAACTACGTTTTTCGGAACATGACGATGAACTTACCCTGAATTATGATGTGCGGATACTGGGCAGGAAGGGAATTTTAAGCCTCAATGCGGTGGGCGGAATGAACCAACTGGAGGAAGTAAACCGGCACATACCCGACATACTTAATATTGCGCAATTTAAAGATGGCAATAAGTACTCGGATTTCAACCCTTCGATTGATAAAGTGGCTGCTTATACTATTGGAGGACTTATTGCTGGTAAACTCATTGCTAAAACGGGGCTATTGTTACTGCTGCTTAAAAACATTAAGCTTATTATGCTCGCCTTTTTTGGTGGGTTTGCAGCGTTCAGGAAGAAAATAGCTGCATTTTTTACCAGAAAGAAGAAAGATGGGGATGATTTTGTTAAAACGACACCGGAGTTGATGATTCAGGACACTAGCACTCCAGTTAACCCGGCTGAAGATGAGCATATCAATACCCCGCAGGCATGATAACAATTGGTATCATTGTTCTTTCGGTTTTGGTTTCTTTTCCGGCATTCAGTAACCGGGAAATGTTTGAGCAACTTTGCTTGTACCCCTATGGCATGCACCAAAAGAAGGGCGACTATTTCCGGTTTATCTCTGTAGGGTTTGTACATGCCGACCTGGGCCACCTGGCGTTTAACATGCTGACTCTTTATTTTTTTGGGCGGACGCTGGAGCAATATATTTTCTCCGAAACACAATATGTATTGCTTTATGTTTCGGCCTTGTTTTTCTCTTGCCTTCATGAATACCAAAAACAACGGCATAACCCTGATTACAGGGCTTGCGGGGCCAGCGGGGCGGTTTCAGCAATTGTATTTTCGCTTGTTTTGTTTGAACCCTGGGGTGTAGTGTACATCAGATTCATTTTTCCGCTGTATTTTATTTTGTATGCGGTGGGTTACCTGGCATACACCTATTATATGTCTACGAAGAATACCGATCGCATAGCCCATAATATACATTTGTGGGGCGCCTTGTATGGCATTGCGTTTACTTTACTGGTGAAACCGGATTCTTTTGGCAATTTTATGCGGTTGGTTACTCATCCTCCGTTTTTAAAATAGGTTTGTCCGTTCCGGATTGGCACATGAGTGATAACTGGGGGCGGTTACCCCCTTCGCTGGAAAGGCCTAATGTGGGGTTGCGATGGGTTTTGTGGAGAGGGGCAGGTGCTTGCGGTTCACGCAAAGGGCGCAGAGATTTTAGGCAAAGAAGCGCAAAGTTCATTTTGGGTATTTTTTCGATGGTTGAGGGCGCAAAGCTCGTGAGTCGTTAGGTGTGGGACGCCTGCGGTGTTGTGATGGGTCTTGAGGGGACGGATGTGACTGTCTCTATTGTTATTGGTGCTGGTGAGCGAAAAACGTGATAGGCGGAATGATCTAGCGTGTGGCGGTGGCGTCTTTGAGGATTTGCCATTCGTGAGGGGTGATGAGTTCGGTATATGTTCCCGTGAGGGATTTTGCGGCGTCGGCTATGGCCTGGGCTCGTTTTTGGGGGTCGGGATGGGTGCTGATCCATTCCATTATTTCGGGCTGGTCTTTTTGCATTGTTGCCATCTTATTCATAAAACTGGCCATACCTGCGGGGTTTATGTGGGCGTTTTGGAGGTATTGTAGTCCCGCCATATCGGCTGCGGTTTCCTGTTTGCGCTCGAAAGCAGTAGTGGATAGTTTTTGCAATATCTGGTTGACTATGGCTGAATTGCTTGCTGCTACTGACGCTACGGCTCCGATACCGAGCTGACTGACGATCATCTTCATTACGTGGTTGAGTTCAATGTGTGCCATTTCGTGGCTCATTACGCCGGCGAGCTCTCCGGCGCTATCGCACTTTTTAATGAGGTTGCTGTATACAATAATATGATGGCCGGGTATGGCAAAGGCATTTACATCTTTGTTGCGTATGAGGTGCAGCTGTATGTCTTTGGGAATTGCAGGATTTGCTTCGAGGATGATTGTCTTTATCTTATTCAGGACGATCAGAGCACTGTCGCTGGCTATTTCATTTCCGTCTATACTTTTAATGATGGCTTCGCCGAGTTTTTGTTCTGCTTTTTCGCTCACCTTAGCCAAGTGAAAGTGCTTCACAAAATCGATGCGGCTGAAGCACCACCATGTGGCAAAAAAAAGTGCGACCAGTATAAGTAATTGTGAGAATGCCTTTGTCATGGACGGTAGAATTAGAAAGGTTTGGGCGAAGAAAATGCAGGGCTATCGATGGTATTGTTGTCTGGGCGGCATAAAAAATCTGTAAGCTCACCAGAAAACCACCATTGTACGTGTTTCCCTTTTCTGGTGCGGATGGCGGCTGTTATTGTGGCAATGAACTCGAGCAGATTGAACAGGATAATTGTGATGACATACCCTATGTATTCGTTGGAGATGGTGCGGGGACCGAACATGATCGCCATGGTCCAGGAAAAACCGAAACCATTAAACAGGAGCAGTGTGAATTGCGAAATAAGGGTTTGCATACAGTGCCACCGAACGAAGTAGCTATTTTTCCTGTTACCGAAATAGAAAATAAGGGTGGCCAGCAGGTTAATGATGGGCAGGGGCATGCCTACCATGATGGCAATGAGCGACATGAGGTAGCTGTTGGATGCCTTTTCTGCTTCCATGTCGTTGGGGCGATAATTATGGAGTGACGTCATGATGCAGTTTTTAAAATATTAAAGATCCAAATCACCGCAATGAACATAATGGATAATATTGCAACTGGTGGTCTGCGGAAAGCGTTTTCAAAGCTTGTGTAAAACCGTTGAAAACTGGTTTTACCTGCAATCCAATCCATGAGCAACCAAGGTGGTAAAATGATCATTGCGGCGGCGATAATGTACCCGAGGGGATTTGTGAACAATGCAGTGCCGAACTCGCCGCGAAACACATGGAATACGGCGTGCGTGCTTCCGCAGGAGGGGCATGGATAGCCGGTTGCCCACCTGAATGGACAAAAGACCAGGCTGGGCGCGGTTGTTTGCCGTACCATGTTCTGCCAATTCCACCACAGCCATAACCAACCTGAGGTTAGGGCTGTGGCGACCAATGGGTAGAGTTTTTGATTGCGGATCACGTTGTTTAGTATAGCATTCTCTGGAAATTGACCATATTTACTTCTCGCGTGCGGCCCATTATGAGGAAGAAGTCGACGATTGTCCAAATTCCGAGTCCGCCGCATGTGAGGAGTTTTGCGATACCAAGGCCTGTGTCGCCGAGCATAAATCTATCTACGCCGAGGTGCCCTGCAAAAATGGAAATAATGAGTATTGTGGTTGGGTCTTTCAGGTTTGCTGCCTGAATAGCCAGGAACTTTGAATCATCGGCATTTGTGAGCATGTCATTGACTCTGGGTATCTGATAACTTTCGAAAAATTTTGCGTTTGTAGCAATATACATGTCAACTTTCTGCGCTTCCATTTTTGGCTTTTTTTAAGGTGTGATTGAGATAAGGAACAATGATAATAAATAAATTTATAAAAGTAAATTTTGGAGTGTTTTTTGTTTGTGTGATTGAGCATAGATTGGAATTGCGCCGCATATCAATTTGTTTCATAAGAATGACATGTACCTTAGCGGGTAATAGGGCAAAAGTTGTGTCTGGGAGATGTGCTCCAAAAAAAGAGATCGGGGCGGTTCCCCCTCCCAAACGGCAGCAACTATTTTAGGAGCAAGAACCCCTCCATGGCCGGGCAGGCGTGAAGTAGGAATTGGTGTGAAAGTGATCCGGACTTTTTAACCATTTGGATATATTGCAAAGCTTTACTTTTGCAGTATGTCGTATTTCGGTTCAGGTTCATCGGATAGGTGGCCACCTGTAGTAAAGAATATTATTATTATCAACGTAATAATGGTGCTGGCGCAGTTTGCCCTAATTAGGGTGGGTATCAACCTCGATGATACACTGGCATTGCATTATTGGTCATCGCCAGATTTCAAGTGGTGGCAGTTGCTGACGCATATATTTATGCATGGTAGTCCGAATGACATCAGTATCACGATTCCGCACATCTTCTTTAATATGTGGGGGCTATGGATGTTTGGTAGCATACTGGAGCATACGTGGGGGCCAGGTAAGTTTATCATTTTTTACCTTGTTTGTGGCTTTGGTGCAGCGTTGTGCCACCTTGGGGTGCTTACGTTTGAGTTTGCAAATTACCAGCATGCATTTTTGCTGTACCAGCAGCACCCGGGTTTTGTTGAGTTTATGGATTTCGCCAGGCACCATGGCATGCAAATAAACCCTGAAGCCCTAAGAGAATGGGGTATGAACAAGCAAAGCCCGGAGTACATCAGTTCTTCAATAGAATTGTTGAACAAGCAATACAGAGAGATGACCGATATTACACTCGTTGGTGCTTCGGGGGCTATTTTCGGACTGTTGTTTGCTTTTGCTTACATGTCTCCTAATACAGAACTATACATCATGTTCATACCCATACCTATTAAAGCCAAGTGGGCTGTGGCGGGTTACGCGGCTATAGAGCTGTTTTCGGGTGTTGGTGCATTCAAGGGCGATAATGTGGCGCATTTTGCGCACCTGGGGGGTATGTTATTTGCATTTCTACTGTTAAGAATATGGAAATTCAATAATCGAAACCGCATTTATTAATTAACTTTGCAGTAATGGGAACAGGTCAGAGAAGATCGGCATTATCTTATATACCAGGCTTTAAAAATAACGCTGTGTTGCGGCTTATTCTTTTTTGCGCCGGGGCTTACTTAACGCTGGCTATTTGCTGGGCATTGATCACTATTATTTATAGTGGTAGTGACCTTACTTTCCGTGACTATTTTGTACCTAACATTGCGCTGGGCTCGCTGCACTCAGTTATATCTCACCCATGGGTAATACTAACCTATGGGTGGTTTCAATACCCGAATAGCTTCTGGGTGCTGTTGAGCAACATGCTCTGGTTATATTGCTTTGGCTCTGTGGTACAGATGCTTGTGGGACATAAGCAGGTGATTCCGCTATTTGCCTATAGTTTGTTCGTGGGTGGTTTGTTTTACACGCTGGCTAAACTCGCACCAATTAGTTTGGGTTCGCAGAATGCAGTTTACCTGGGTCCGAATGCGGGCCTGATGGGCATGGCGATCGCGGCAATTACTATTTCTCCGAAGTACAGATTTTACCTAACGGAGACGTTTACGATTCCTCTTATAGTGGTAGCGGGCGTTTTTGCTGGCCTGATGGTGCTTGGCACGGGCTTTTCTTTGCCGCTGCTACTGATGCTTTTAGGTGGCGGGCTGATGGGGTTTCTCTATATCATTCTATTGCGTGGTGGATTCAAACCCGGCGATTGGGCTTATGCGTTGAGTGATAAAATAGAGAGCCTGGTGACTCCTTCAGCGCAGGCTAACCGCAGAGGTCAAACAATTACAATGAGCCGTTCTGCCGGCAGGGGCATGTATGAACCGCGTCAGGGAATTTCCCAGCGCCGTATCGATGAAATACTGGATAAAATAAACCAGAAGGGCTATAACTCACTTTCGAAAGAAGAGAAGGAAATGTTGCTGCAAGCGGGAAGGGAGTAGGTGTATTGGGATGGGGTTTCTAAACTTAACACAAAGGGCACGAGGGAGGACAACAGGTACATTAAGTTGATTAGTGTTTTATTTTAAGTAGCACTAAGGGGTTAAATGGGCTGTCATTCCCATTGCGGTATATTCATCCCTTCCCTACGTAACGGGCACCTGTAGTTGTTGGTTTAATGTAGCACTCAAATAGTTTTTTGAATTGGTTTCCTCTTCGCCCTGAAGGCGCCACTATTTAGTATATGCCTGAAAACATGATCGGAAAGCACATCGATACGTTACACCAACTCAGGAACGGTGAGATTGAAATCAGTACATTTTATTTTAAACAAGCGATAGACAAGGGTGGGTTTAGTGTCGATGAAAATCACCTTGAACGCTTCCGGCTGCTACTTGCCATGCAGTATAACAGGTCTGATAATGATGAGCCTCTATTACGAGAATTATTAGAGCAGGAAATTTTATTTCACCGAGCGGCATCTCTGACTCTGTATAAACAATCGCTTGAAGTCTGCATGTCCCTGATTTCCAAGTTCGAACGTGTTGAATATGTGTGGCTTTTCCTTGAAGCTAAATTAGCCAATATTCGAACAGATGAAAATTTCGAACTACCGTATCTCGTGTCGGCCGGCATCAAGGCTACATATGACTATGTTTTCACGAGCACCCACGAATTGAAAAACGAGTTTTACGAATGCATGGGGGACTCTGCTGAAAATTGCTTTATCTCTGAACAGGAGCTGATTGAATGGAAAGAACAACAAAGCGGATATTACCCAGCAGTTTTGACCTTCAACACCATTGACGATGAAATTTATCTCGCACTGGACTTGGGAGAGCGGGATATTTTAAATGAAAAAGTTGATGAGTGGAAGGCACTTCAAACGGAGTGGGATGAGAAAACGTATCTGTCGGCAAGCTATTTTGCTACCCTGACTGGCAACAAAAAAGATGAAATTTGGGCATTTGAAGGGGCATATACCTTTAAGTCGACTCCCTGGGATAAGGTAAGTCACCTCCTGGAACTGAGCCGCCTCTACCTGGAAAATAATGAAGCTAAAAATGCTTGGAATAAAATAATAATTGCCCAGAACTACCTGCCACTGGTAGAAGATTGGCATGGTTGCGGATTGGGCTGGTTTATTGTAGAGCGCGCCTTTGAAATTGTATTGCTAATAAATAATTCCGAAGACGAAACAGGAATTGAAGCATATAAATGGGGAACCTATGAAGCGCTTAATCTAAACTACCGAAGCGCCTTTTTACTTAAGAAAATGGTACAGGCCACTACTCTAATGAATGATGCTAATGGCAACAGTGAGTACAACGCAATGCTCAATAAAGAGATTAAGCTAGAAGAAGATGAAATGAAAAGATTAAGACGCAGATAATATGACCTGACGAATCTGCCTCATAGCGGTACGGCCACCTTCGGCAAACTAATTGCCCCGGAATGAAATTTCCTGCTCCCAAAATTGCCGTAAAAACTATCCAACTAATCAATTAATTTCGCATCCAAATTAACATCAATGAAAAAAGTAGTTGCAAATGCTGATGAAGCGGTGAGCGATATTCCTTCGGGAGCGACCCTTATGCTGGGTGGTTTCGGGCTTTGTGGCATACCTGAAAACTGTATTGCCGCACTGGTAAAGAAGGGTGTCAATAATCTTACGTGTATTTCTAATAATGCAGGTGTTGATGGTTTTGGCATCGGGCTGCTGCTGGAGCAAAAGCAGGTAAAGAAAATGATCTCTTCCTATGTGGGTGAAAATGCTGAGTTTGAAAGGCAGTTGCTTTCTGGTGAGCTGGAGGTAGAATTGGTGCCGCAAGGTACGTTGGCTACCCGTTGCATGGCTGCAGGTTATGGCATGCCGGCGGTTTACTTGCTTGCCGGCTATGGCACAGAGGTTGCTGAGGGTAAGGAAATACGTGAATTTAACGGGAAGGATTACCTGCTGGAGCATGCGTTTGATTCGGACTACGCGATCGTGAAGGCATGGAAGGGTGACAAAATGGGTAACCTGATCTTTAAGGATACTGCGCGCAACTTCAATCCGCTGATGGCGATGGCGGGTAAAATAACTATTGCTGAAGTGGAGGAACTGGTGGAGCCAGGGGAACTGGACCCTAATTACATTCATACTCCTGGTATTTATGTGCACCGTATTTTCCAGGGTGTTAATTATGAAAAAAGGATAGAGCAGCGGACTGTGCGGCCGCGTAATTAAGTTTCACGC
>CANCOG010000118.1 GCA_947379685.1 Flavipsychrobacter stenotrophus
TCAGTCCACATTCATGATAGGCATTATCAGGAACCCGGAATGCCACCAGCTGCTGGGCCTCAGGATGGTTGAGTGTACCGTATAACAAACCGTATTGCAGGCAAGGATAAGGCGATGAACTCAATGCAGAACCTGGAAACTTGACTTTATATAACTTCCGGTCAAAATCATGCCGGAAAGCAAATTGAAAAAACTGATCGGTATAAAAACCATAAGGGTACATTGTAACGAGTCCTCCAAATGCATAGAGTGAAGGACTGTAGGCTGAACTTTGATCATATTTGAAACCGGTTCCTGCAAATAATTTACTTAATGGCAAAGTGCCTTTACTCCAGGACTTTCCGCCCTTTACCAACACGTGCTCGTTACCCCACCTGTTAATATGTTTTTGCCAGGAAACTGCGGCAACTACATGAGTGTAAGGTATTGCCAATGATGCGCTCTCCAGAATACCTGTTGTCACCTTTCCATAAACAATCGGGTACTTGCTGCCCATGCTGTAGTAGTGATCAAAAAAGGGAGCAGTTCGTTCGGCATAGGCATATCGGAAATTCATGGAAGCTTCCCTTGCCGTAAAATTAAGGTGAATCACCCCATCTGTAAACAACGAAAAATTATATTCTGGCATTATTTCCTGGCTTCGTGCACCAATTTCGAGCGCCCAATAGCCCAGCCGTTTCTTCACTGAAATGCTGTAAGTCTTTACATGGTCGACTCTGCTGAGCAGGTAATAGCCAAGGTAGTTCTTGTCAATTTCGTCGTTGAGTTTCACTTTACCGGGTTCAATGATGTCATCGCTATACCCAGCTTTGAACATAAACTCTTTGTGTCTGTCAAGGTATGCTTCGGCAAATAAACCATACTTCCATTGAACGTCGCCAAACCCATAGCCCGCCCATCCGCCAACAGAAAGCCCCCTTGACCATTTGTCGTTTGTTTGCAGGCCCAATCCAAGCCTGTAATTTTCGTACCTGTTTGTCGAGAAGACCCGCTTTAAGTCCAGGTCAAGTATCCCCAGCGAAAGTTTCCCTTCCGGCAGCCGGGAAAAACAACCCATTATACGATCAGCGCTAAAATGCTCACCAATACTGTCTATCACTTTATAGGTTAGTAATTCCTTATCTTCGAGAGCCATTGGGCGTAGCTTTTTCCAGCCAGTATCCTCAATTTCGTCAGCCCCCGGTTGCAGACGAACCGTATGCGCCTTATCAAAATGAAATTCCTCGTCAGGAACAAAAGTTACCGAATCAATTTGAGAGTTCCCTTTCAAAAAGTATTTCATAGAAGAAGTTTTCGTTTTCTGTTCCCAGCCAATTATATAATTAAGCTTTGACGGGAACCAATGCCCTACTCCATTCTCTATCACTTTTTCGTATTGTTGCTCCAGTCTCACCTCCCTCTTTAAGATTGTATCTGCCGACCTGGCGACCAGGTTAGCAATGGCATACCCGTCAGAACTAATACTGATGGTTCCCTTAAGTTCGTTGGCATGCTCACCATTCGGCTTAAAACCAAGTACCCAAACAGTGTCTTTGCCCTGTTGCAGTTCGTCAATAAGGCTAAATTTGTAATACTGTTCAAAACCCTTACTTAATGGGTTATGATAATCGGTTCCGTTGAGTGACAAATAGTCGGTATATGCATGAAAGGGAAGCACATCAGTCACCAGCCCGGTAAACATTGATTTCTTTAATCCTGATATCCTCGTCCCTCTGATATCTTCCTGAAGGTGCTGTGGTTGTTCCCAGGAACGGATACTATATGTCTCAGACATCATCAGGTGCTGATGCTGCAAAAATGCACGGAGCGCATTCCGTTCCTTATCAGTATCATCGATCTGAGTAACAGGTGCTAAAAGGTCCACTACCATTTTGTAATAGACCCGGCACCTGTACCAATCGTTCCGATCCGGATTATTTTGCGGCTTGTTGCTTATGGCGAGGTTCAGTATTCTACGGATCTTATCCAGAGGTGGTTTTATGACCACCTCTGTAAGCGTATTGTCAATGGGCTGAAGAAATATCGTATTTGATTTAAGCGGAACTTTCAACCTGATTGGGTCGTAACCCAGACAGGATATCTCCACCCACTCCAGTTTTAGAGCATGTTCATCACCAATTTTAAATACCCCGTTCAGGTCCGCAATCGTGCCCTTACCTGCATCACTGAATTTAATTGTTGCAAATGGTAATGGCTGACGGGTGGCTTTATCGAAAATTGTCCCTGTAATATTTTGCGCGATAGATAAGGCACTACACATAGTAAGCAGGAAACAACAATAAACCGAAAATACTTTGTGCATAACTGGTGGTTAACTAAAAGGGAGGCCAAAAATAATATTTTGTATTATTATTAGTGTTAGTATCTTTACACGCAATAACAGAACGTAAGTCATGAAAAATATAATTTGCTCTATCCTTGCAGTATTAGGTACCTGTACGTTTTTAGCCTGCAGTAATGGAGAATATGTTTCGAACAGTGTAACACTCGGCAATTCCAGTTCAAACCCACTCGATCCAAAAGACTCGGCTAAATTTGATTGGGGTGGAAGTAGTAATTTTAGTGTAATGGTTAATGGGGCATCATACAGTGTAGATTCAACCCATTGCGGATTTTTTCTCGACACATTGGGTGGTAACGTAATTTCCGCCGTTGTAGATGGCGCTCATGCTATGTCACTGAGATTTGAAAATGTATACGGTGGCAATACCTATACAATGGGTTATCTAAATACCATTAGAATGGGTACCTGGTCAGATACTATCCCCCACCCTAAACTATATTATAGTTTCTGGGGCAATGTGGGACAGGTTCAGATACTCAGGAACGATGCAAGCCGTATTATTGGCAAGTTCTATTTCCAATGTGCTGACACACTAGGCGGAACTGTTGTCAATGTTCAAAATGGGTGGTTCAACATTCCAAAATATTAATTCCAACACATAAAAAGAAAGGCCCTGTTTCACAAAACAGGGCCTTTCTTTTATATACTGAGCACGCATTTTCTGAGACAGGTCAGAACTGCTTACTCAACCAAATTATACAACCTTTATCTTCTCCACATAGGCAGTCCATTCATTCATTTGGGTACCCTTGAGCACGCGGGGGAACTTATTCATAGCCCCATATCTACCCTTCACCCGCATATAGTCTATAAACGTTGCTGAGGGCAATATATCTACAAAAACCTCAGTAAGGGCCGACGTGCGTTCAACTTCGTAGTCGTCATTAAGTTTACAAAGCGTTTCGTCAAGTAACTCCTTTACCTGTTGCACGTTAACGTGATTGTCATCACAGCCAATATACCAGCGATGTGCAAAGCGGTTGTCTAACCGGAACCCTGTTACAGTGAATTCCCTTATGGTGATACCCAGTTGTTTCGAAACAGTATCGATTGCCTTATTCATGTTGTCTACGGAAAGATGCTCCCCACACATACTCAGGAACTGCTTTGTACGCCCTACTATGGCAATTTCATATTCCTTAGCACTCGTGAAACGGATAACATCACCTATAAGATAACGCCAGGCCCCGGAACATGTACTCAATACCACTGCATACTCTACACCTTCTTTTACTTCGTGCACCAGGAATGTCCGGGGCTTGCCCTTCATGTTGCCATCTTCATCAAAGTTCTCATCGGTAAAAGGTATGAATTCAAAGAAAATGCCTGCATTCAGTACCAGCTTGATGCCTGCACCCGGACGGGCCTGGAAACCAAAAGACCCTTCTGAGGCCATATAGGTTTCAATGTAGGTCATCTTCTTACCTAACATTTTTTTGAAACTTTCACGATAAGGTTCCATAGAAACTCCCCCATGTATATATACACTCAGGTTAGGCCATATTTCATGAATATTCTTAACACCATAATATTGAACGACCCTCTCCAGCACAATTTGCACCCAGGCAGGAACCCCGCAAACAATACCAACATCCCAACTACGTGCATTCTCAACAATCAGCCTTATCCTGTCTTCCCACTTTGGACGTTTAGATATCTTCTGTCCTGGCTTATAAAGGAGCGATGACATCCAGCGCGGCATATTCTTTGCGCTGATCCCACTCATATCACCCTCATAATATTCACCCTTTTCAAAAAGAGAAGTGGTACCGCCCAACATCAGAATCCCTTTCTCAAATGCAACAGGAGGAATCTTATAGTTGGCCATGCTGTACAATTGCTTGAAACCAACTTTCTTAATAGACTTTATCATATCCTGCGTAACAGGAATATGTTTACTCGCGGCTTCCGATGTACCCGAACTTAGGGCAAAATATTTAACCTTACCTGGCCAGCTTACGTTCTCTTCACCCTTTTGACTTCGATTCCACCATTGGTCATACATGTCGTCGTACGTATGAAGGGGTACAACCTCCCTGAATGCAGCCACCAAGTCTAATTTTCGGCTCAAAAGACTTGACGCAAAACCATAATGTTTTCCAAAGCTAGTATATTGCCCTCTGTCCAGTAACTGGCGCAAGGTATATTTTTGGTAGGTTTCGGGAGTGGCTACCGGTAAATGAAATTTTTTACGAAGTTGTAATGAGCGAGCTATCAGATTACCTAATAATGCCATTGTTACTTGTTACTTGAAAAGTGAAACGGCAAATTTATAAATTCCTGTGTTAAAGTTGTGATAAGTATTCAGTTTCCAAGCAAAGAATACTACTTTTCAGGTGAATACCCTGATAGCAGCGGCACCACCATTCAAAATGTCCGTGTGGTTCGGCTTGTTTTCAGTGAAAATGGTTGCAGATCACCCTATCCGGGAGTAGGCCGAGTCGCTGAAATTTGCTCCAGACTGTATTTTCAAATTAAAAGATAATGTTCAAAAAGATATCTATAATCGTGCTGATTGCAATTGGTTGCCTTGCTTATGGCCAGCAGAAAGCTGATGTAAAAAAGGCACCCAGAAAAATCAAAGACGGCATCGACTATTCCCTCATTGGTGCCCCATTGCCACCTGTCAGGCTGGTTACCCTTGATACATTATCACCTGATGCCCGGCTAAGAAGCAATACCAATAATGACACCCTCCATAGGCAACATATCACAAAGGAATATTCAGAACTTGAGCTAAAAAACAAGGCCAATTTGTTCGTGATGATATTCAACCCGGTCTGCAGCCATTGCGAAGACGAGACTGAACTGCTGGAAAAGAACATAACTATGTTCAAACGTTCAAAACTAGTGCTTATGGCCAACGCGTCTATGAAAACCTACCTTGGCGATTTCATCAAATTCATGAAGGTGAAAGACTACCCTTCAATTATCATTGGACTTGACAGTTCTGGATTTATTGACCGCACCTTTTTATTTAATGCGCTGCCTCAGATCAATATCTATGACAAACACCGGAAATTGATTAAAACATTCTCAGGGGAGATCCCTATTGATAGCCTGAAAATGTATGCCAAATAAACCTTCAATTCTCAACAAGCATCGAACGCTCATTCTATTTTCGCCAGTTTTCAACTTTGGTACTGCGGTGTTGTAGTAAGAGATAGGTGTGGTAGTGAAAGTGTCTGTTCCAGAAGGGTATAAAAACTGTGGGAATACGTTTTGTAATTTATGAGACTTGATTCTTGGGGCAAATCCAAATGGAATCAATTTCGCAATTGGACGCTTGCAAGGTTTAAGACGTGGCGGGATGCCTGGATCATTGGTATCTCACAGTATCTGGACCCTGGCACCATTTTCTACTTACAATACATCAAAGGCAGCTTCTTATCAAAGTGTACTGGTTTTCCATAGAATCCCGGTTCATTCATATGTTTCCTGATATATTCTCGCAATTCTTCCCTGCTTTTGAAATCCTTTAGTTTAGTATCTTTTACCAACGACAACGTCATATGCCATCCTCCCGGGTCAAGATCCGTGACCTTCACGAAAAAGTATCCATTGTGATCTTCCATATCTCGGAAACTAACATTCAGGAAATCGACACCATCTATCTTTGAAATGAACACACCAAAATTCTCATACGTCCGGTTCGAGCCTCCCCTGTTCATATAGGTTGCAACAAACTGGTTAATTGCATACCGCTCGACTACAAAATAGTTATGCTGGTCAACGTCTTCTTTCATTTTCCAGATCGCTATCATATCGGTGTCCGCTACAACACGGGGTTGTTCATCAAGCGAGAATTTCGCATAATAGTTCTTCAGGAATGTCATCTCGGGAAAGTAATCTTTTGTCTCCTGAACCTTTTTTTGCGCTGTACATACGTTTGATGCCAATAAGCAGAGAGCCGCAATGAGAACATGCTTCATATAGTATGTTTTGAGTAATGAAGATAAAACAAAAAAGTAAAACAAAATAGTTCCTTCACTGGATATTTTAGTCAGCCCCGACATTCAAAGCATCTGCCAAGTGCTAAAATACTACGGCGTTCTATAGGTCTGCGAATAAAACTGCAATAATCTCTAAAGCCACTTTGAAATCTCTCCTGCAATATCACAGAACGAAAGCAGCACGCAAAAAGCAATTCCCCCTGCACACTTTATGAAAAAATTTGGAATTCAATTTCAGGGATTTACCTAAATTCGCATCCTATGTTACGTAAGATATTCACTGTTGCTATCCTATTGAGTTGCGGCGCTACAATTGCGCAAAAGAAAGATGCTCCGAAATCTGCACCGGCTGCTCCTGCAAAGAAGATAGATTACAAGGTGCCAGGTTCCCCCATGCACAATTTCAGATTAGTGACAATAGACACTTTGCCTCCTGTCGCTGTTCAGAAAAAACATAAAAAACATCATAAAAAAGACGTGGTGGACACCACTTTCAAACAGCAAATAACCAAGGAATATACCGAAAAGGATTTTGATAATAACGCGAATCTGTTCGTTATGATCTTTAACCCTACTTGTGGTCATTGTGAAGAACAAACCGACCACATCGAAAAAAGTATCGGCATTTTTAAAAAGTCGAAAATCGTTTTGATCACGAACCCGGTACAGATGCCCTACCTGTCCGACTTCATTAAAAACCATAAAGTAAAGAATTATCCGAACATTACTGTAGGCGTTGATAGCTCAGAGTATACGCACGAAACATATCTGTACTCAGCTCTACCACAAATAAACATATTCGACAAAAACCGCAAACTAATCAAGGCTTTTGCCGGAGAAATAGCAATTGATAGCCTGAAGCAATACGCTGAGTAATTCAACAATATAACGAGATAATTATCGTCCAGCCTTTCCGCTCTTGGGAGGCTGCATTTCCAACAACCGCTCTAATACATCATGTGTAATAGGACACACTGTTGCATTTTTCAGAGTTAGCGGAATGCGTTTTAATAAAACATCTTCATCAGTATAGGGATAGCGCTCGCAGTCACTGGGGCGGTCTTCGTAGATGTTACAGGTATTATCTTCAGCCAGAAATGGGCATGGCCTCTGACGACTCACATAGTCGCCTTCTTTGTCCAACACCAGAAATTGAGCCACAAGGTCACCCTCCTTCATATGTAACGACTTTGCAATTCGCTTAATATCGGGTTGTTTGAACCTGGGAGAGTGATTTTTGCAGCAATTAGCGCATTGCAAACAATCAATTTTGTTGAAAGCAGCTTCGCTGAGATCAGGCAACGCTTTGAGCATCTTATTAAAGTCACCCCGCTCCAGCATGTACTTATATGCTTTCTGGTGTTCTTTCGCTTCCTTTTCCCAGTTTTCCATTTTAATATCCTTGGTTATTTGCTTCGTTATACCACAGTCGCGGCTCACGGTCGCTACATCGTTCTTAGCCTGCCGTTCAATAGTAAATTCCCCTTAAAGGCTTTATACAAAAGTCAATCAGACACTCATTTTGTCCATTATCCGTTCCAGGTCTTCGTCACTGTAGAATTCTATCAGAATACTTCCTTTTCCGTTCTTCTTACGATCTAGTTTCACCCTGGTAGACAATCTTGAAGCCATATTGTCTTCAATTCTCTTGTAAGCCGGAGGCAGTTTAAGAATTGGTTTGGCTGTTTCCTTCTGGGGCTTGTCGCTCCCCATGTCCTTTACCATTTGTTCAACCTGCCTTACGGAAAGCCCACGGCTCATGGTTTCCCTAAAAACATATAATTGCTGGTCAATGTGCTCAAGCCCGATTATAGCTCTTGCATGGCCCATAGTAAGCTCCTTATCTCTCACTGCCTTTTGTATATCTGGCGGCAATTTGAGTAAACGTAAGAAATTGGCAACGGTGCTGCGCTCCTTTTTCATGCGGTCGGCAACCTGCTCCTGGGTAAGATCACACTCATCCATCAGCCTGCGGTAGCTCATTGCTATCTCAATGGCATTCAGGTTTTCACGCTGCAGGTTTTCCAGCAATGCCATTTCGTGCATTTCCTGGCTATCGGCGGTACGCACGTATGCCGGAATATCATTTAGCCCGGCTATTTTACTGGCCCTCCAGCGCCTTTCACCAGATATGAGCTGGTAACGGCCACTTGCAGTCTTAACGACAGTGATAGGCTGTATAATGTCATGTAACTTAATACTATCAGCAAGCTCCTGCAATGCCTGCATGTCAAAGTCATGCCTTGGCTGCTTGGGGTTTACATCTACTTGATCAACGGGAACCCGTGAAATAGAATTGATACTGCTGTTTTGCCCTGACACCGCAGGAACACCACCTTCCTTAGGTGCATTTATTTCTTCGTCGATATTATCCAGCAGCGCACGTATCCCCTTACCTAATGCTGATTTTTTATTTATTTGCGACATACTCACTTTAGTCAATATTTTTTGAACGGATCCCCACCGGGAAAACGGAATTCTAAAATCCGGTGCTGAATGCACTCATTAGCCATTTGGGCTACGACTTAACCGGAAGGCTGGTTCTCAATAAACGCTACTAACACAAGAACCAATCCTATAACCAAGATTACCCCTTTTCTACATACTTATCCTGATTCTTAATCTTCGTCATATTGTTCTTCTGCAAAATTTCTTTTGCCAGATTCAGGTAATTAATGGCTCCGGTGCTTTCGGCATCGTATAATAAAACTGGTTTGCCGAAACTTGGCGCTTCACCCAATCTGGTATTCCTATGCAAAATTGTATTGAACACCAGGTCGCTGAAATGGTTCTTGATTTCTTCAACTACCTGATTAGATAAGCGGAGACGGCCATCGTACATGGTCATCAAAATACCTTCAATTTTCAGATCGGAATTGATACGCGTTTGCACTATTTTGATGGTATTGAGCAACTTGCCCAAACCTTCCAATGCGAAATACTCACACTGTACAGGGATAATTACACTATTTGCTGCTGACAGAGAATTAACCGTAATAAGCCCCAAAGAAGGTGAACAGTCTATGATAATAAAATCATAATTATTAAGCTCTGGCTCAAGCGCCTTACGCATTACGTGCTCCCTGTTAGGATGGCTAATGAGTTCAATTTCCGCACCAACCAGATCCAAATGGCTGGGCAGCAGGTTTAGGTTAGGCGTTTCTGTTTCAAGTATGACCTGAGATGCGGGAGTCTCATTCACCATACAGTCATAAAGGCTGAGCTGCACATTCCTGAGATCGAAACCATTACCCGTAGTACTATTTGCCTGCGGATCGGCATCGACCAATAACGTCTTATATTCAAGCACGGCAAGACTTGCTGCAAGGTTAATTGCAGTAGTCGTTTTTCCTACACCGCCCTTCTGATTCGCAATTGCTATTACTTTAGCCATTTTATTTATTTAGTACATTGTAAAGCGTACTGAGTAAGTTGTATAAATTAATTAATGCCGGGCAATTTTCTACTAGAATTCCCTATAAACCCGGGAAATACTGCTTTTATAATTCAATAGTCTCCCCAATATCAGGCAATATCAATGTTTTGCCCTTGGCACGGAAAATATCTTTTATTTTTTCATGATCAACTTTAATATAGCCAAAGGTATCGAAATGTACACCAATGATCTTGTCACATTGTATAAATTCGGCAGCAATTACCGCATCTTCAGCGTCCATTGTGAAATTTCCACCCACCGGCAAAATTGCAAAATCAAGCTTTGCATAGCGTGGAATCAACTGCATATCCATCATCAGGCAAGTATCGCCACTGTAATAGAATTTTTTCTCAGGCCCATGTAATAAGAAACCTCCGGGCGCACCGCCAGAAGAACCATCAGGCAATGTGCTACTGTGCCAGGCCGGGAGGAAATGTAATTTACCAAACTCGAAATTTGCTGAACCGAAATTCAAAGGGTGAGCGTTTTCCACACCAAGCTTTTGAGCCCAGCTCACCACCTCATAGCCACCAATTACCTTTGCCCCCGTTCGTTTTCCTATAGAAACCAAATCAGCCACATGATCGCCGTGACCATGGGAAACCAAGATAAAATCAGCTTCAACTTTTTCTGCATCCACAATCCCCTTTGTCAGTTCATTTGGGCTAATGAACGGATCAAATAATATTTTGTAGCCACCGGTTTCAACAAGAAAACAAGAGTGACCGTAGTACGTAAATTTCATATTGCGTTATGGTAGATTATTGAAGCAAAGTTAAAGGAGAATTGCGTAACAATGAAGTAAGTTATTGCTAATATGAAAAATCATTTTTTAAGCCCTCGCTGCTCCCACGACAGGTCGGTAAACCGGACATGGTATTGTACTAAATGACAAAAAGCCGCTGAAAATCAGCGGCCTTTTGTTTGAAGATAAAGTAAAATTATAATTCAGGTACCTGATCAAATTTTGTGTTTGGGTTAAAGTCTGTAACCAATTTTGAAGCCTCCCTGCACCAGGCCCGTCATACCCTGATTTACACCATCCCACTGATGAATGTAGGTAAACCCGAAGCCAAAGTCCAGGCCAAGGTAAAAATGTTCTGTAGGGTTTATATTGAGTGAATTGGAAATCATTATACCGAGGATAAACTTTGAATGGGTAGTATAGGTATTGCCATAGTAATTGTTATAAGGGTCATATACGTCATTATATGTTGTTTTTTGCCCGCCACCTATCACTAAAGTAGGCCCAATGGCATATTTAGATTTGCCAAAGCAACCTGTTGGGTAAAACTTTAACCCAGGGGAAACGTAAAACATCGCATCCTGATGGCTAGACTGGCCATAGTTGTTTGTGTTTGCCAAATTGAATGTCGCAATTACGGGAATGTTATAAGCAATAATGCCTGCCTTATCAATTGCCTTTTCATAACTCAATGATAATCCTACTCCATTTTCAGTAAACTGCATAGGAGAAATAGCCCACACGCTCGGA
>CANCOG010000119.1 GCA_947379685.1 Flavipsychrobacter stenotrophus
GGGGCGTTTTTTTGTATATCTCATGGCTTAGAAACGATGAAACTTGTGGCAAATAGAGCGGATTCTAAAAATAAAAATAAAAAAGAGTGAGGACATATGCCCACACAATGTAGCAGCGCCTTAGGAAGACCAGAGACTCTGAGGAGACAGACAAATTAAAGGCTGCAAGGTTTGTTGAAAAACTAAAAATTATAACCAATATGAACCCCATAGTCAAATTGCCACGAATACAAACCTGAGTAAGCGCGGCATTTGAAATCAGTGCCAATATTCACCCTTTTTTTTAGGATAAGGCAGTTATAACTAAGGAACGGAACAATACCCCAATAAGCATCATTTTGCCTGCGTATTCCATTGCTGCTTGGGGATTTCTGCAAAGAATCGGGGAAAACATCTATGCCCCAGGCCCGGGAGACCCCAAGACCGGGCTTTATTTGATGCCTTTTGCTCAAAGTAAATATATAATTGAGCGCAAGGTCAAGCATTTTGTATTGAGTCCTATATAAGATCGCTTCGTACCTTGGTGGATAAGGAGATCCGAACACAAATTCAGGGTAGCTAAAAAATGGATCACTGGACCAAAAATCGTTCCATTGTGAATAACTACAGACAATTCCAATCACTTTACAAACCGTCCTTTCGTATGAAATGCCTGGTTGTGTTGCCCAAAATGTTAGCGGCTCCAAAATATTATATTCCACACCAGAGAAATAATGCCCGCACCCGGTTAAATATATTGCATTGTTGAACATTTTCTGGGCTGGCGCCACATTGCATATAAGCAGCCCAAGTACTAAGGCAAGCCACGTTTTTCTGAGAACTTTCATAGTAAGTCGACATTTAGAAATTCCCCTTTGCATCATGAATAGAGTAACGAAATTGATACAATAAATAGTATTTTACATTAAAGAATACCTGAAAAAAAAAAACTAAACAGGGGCTCCGATTTTGAAGGCAGCCCGATGAGCAAACAAATAAAAATATGATCCAACTCCCGAGCGCTTTAAACCACAATCAACTAAATACGTAGTAATTCTAGCTTATGTTGCCCGGAGGTTTGAGTCTAAAAGAGGTATTGATAATTATTTAACCAGCTACCAGCAGGCTTTCTAGAAAATAGGGGGCAAAAAAGTTGTTAATTTAAGAGACAATTAGAAAATTTTCTCTACCTTTATTTGCACTTCAACTACAGAGTAATGGATGAAATTTTTATATTGATAGCTGAGGATGATGCCGATGACCGCTTTTTGCTACGATCAGCGTTTGATGAAAATGGTTTTGATGACAAACTTCAATTCGTTGAAAACGGCGTGGAGTTACTTGACTACCTAAACAATATTTCACGTACTTACCCGGCAACCAAATTCCCAAATTTCATTCTGCTGGACCTGAATATGCCTAAGAAAGATGGAAGGGAAGTTTTAAAAGAAATAAAACAAGATGCGTTATTAAGAAAAATACCTGTGATCATTTTCAGCACTACCAACAATGAACACGAAATGAAGCGTTGTTATGAACTTGGTGCGAATTCCTACATAACGAAACCCAATAGCTTTGAGAATCTGATAAAAACTGTAGCAGTTTTACGGAGCTATTGGATCCATACATCGAGCACACCTTCTTAGGGACACTTTAATTTCAGGTTTTTCTTATTGTCCCCCACCCTCAATGTCTTGACTTAATGTGTTTTGCCACCATCCGCCTGTTGTTCAACCGTTTCGACGTTGCTGTTTTACGCTCATGTTCTGCTGGGTTCACCAATGGCTATTTTCACTGAAGCCTTATCCAACCCAACTAAGTAAATGATATTGTCCGAACTGCACTGATGTAAACCGTTCAGCACTTGCGGATTATGTCATTTTATGGCCAGGAACAAATTTTTGTTGTGAATTTATTGCCATTGGCATCATTTTTGTAATATTCTGGTTTATCGGTGAGTCTACAGAATTTTTACTATTTCCCTGAACAAAAATCAACAATTTTGCGACGCGAACTGATAAATATTTCTTATTTTAGAGGCTTGTTCCGTGTGGTTTAAAAATGCTATAACCGCAATATGTATGCCAGCGAATAGAAAAATACTAATTATCGACGACGAACAAGATCTCTGCTTTTTGTTGAAAGACTATTTTACAAAAAAAAAGTACGATGTTTTTTTATCCAATACTTTAATGGAAGGGCTTGATGTGTTACCAGCAATATGCCCTCATGTTTTATTTATAGATAACAATCTGCCAGATGGATTGGGTTGGCCACATGCCGCGGCCATAAGTGAGCAGTTCCCAGATACATATATATTGCTTACGAGTGCATTCCACCCTGAAATTCCCAAAATGCCGGAATTTAGCCGGTTTGAAGTTATTGAGAAGCCAATAACTCTTGCCGAGTTGCACCGACAATCGGGCATAATGGACACCTATTTTAGCAGTCCCAAAATTACCACCAGCGAACTATAATGTTTGGGGCAACAGCTCCTAAAGAACGTTGACAAAAATGGAACTTTTCTGCGGACGACTCTTCCCCTTGAAGGGCAGGACACACAGATATAATGAAGGTGAGTGAATTTGAAGTCAAGCTCACTTGAATTTACATTATAAACATTTACCTGGCAACCTGAAAACCGATCACAAATACGGTACCTACACCAACCTGGGAATTAACTTCAATTGTCGCTTTATGGGCCTGTAATATATTAAGCGTGAACGTAAGCCCTAAGCCCACGCCATTCCGCTTTTGAGTAAAATAGGGCTCAAACAGCCTTGACACGTGCTCCTCGCTTATTCCGCACCCGTTATCGCCTATTGAGAGCACAACGAGGTCATTTCTGCTATCAATACGCACTGACAATAGTCCCTTCCCTTCTTCCATTGCCTCAATGGCATTTGTAACAATGTTGAGCAGAGCGAGCTTTAGTTTTTCGTCATCGGCCATAATCTCCTGAGTGTCCGAGGGGTACGTTACCTGCAACCCAATGTGTTTGAGTGTTAGCCTATCGATGCATATGGCAATGACATCATCGACAATGTTTTGCAAAGTATGGATTCGCAGTATGTTTTCAGCAGGGCGGGAGGTGTAAAGCAATTCGCTAATAAGATCATTGATACGCTTACTGTTTCGCTGTATGATGTTCATGTAGAGCTGCATATTCTCATCTTTGATTTCATGAAACATCTGTTCGATAGAAAGGGTAATATTATTGAGCGGATTCCGGACTTCATGGGCAATAGTTCTTACCAGCCTACCGGCGGCAGCCAGCTTTTCGCTTTGCAAGTTTGCCTTTTCCATTTTCTTCAGACTGCTTATGTCATGTATAATACCCTGAATATGAACGGTATCTACTTCACCCGCTTCAACCGTTAGGGACAGCGTGCAGTATTTCTTATCGCCATCCTTTGTGTTGAAAATTATCTCTCTGTCATTAAGTTCATGGCGGCCATCGAGCAGCTGCATAATCTGGTGTTGTCCGGGTTCAATGAGGTCCAACAGATTCCTGCCCACTACTTCGCCTACCGAAAAGCCCAGCAAATTGAAAACTGCTGAATTGACGTCTATAATTTTGAGCGAACTATCGGCTACAAAAACAGCGTCCCGCGACTTTTCGAATATGTTCCGATACTTACGTTCATTTGCCCGAAGGGCCTGGGAGGTAGCGGCCCTATCGAGCGCGTAGCGGATACAGCGATCCATTTTCTCAACGGTCAACTCCGTTTTAATGAGATAATCTACCGCACCCAGTTCCATTGCCTGCATGTCGACAGTGTAGTTTCCTTTGCCGGTGAGCAAAATTATTGGACTGGTACAATTATTATTCTTTGCTTCCTTTAGAAAGTCAACTCCTGATTTTATGCCGAGTCTATAGTCTACCAGGTAGAGGTCATCTTTGTTCTCCAGCAACCGCTTCACACCATCGGCATACCTTGGACACCAAACAATTGAATAGCTATTTCCGGGAATCGACCTGATATAATCGCTTGTAATAATAAAATCATCTTCGTCGTCATCAACGATCAGTATCCGGACACTTTTCTGCTGCTTATTCATGATCTCATACTATGTTTTTCCGGAATTACGAAAGTAAAACATGAGCCTTTACCGGTATTACTTTCTGCAAATATCACTCCATTATGATGGTCTACTATTTTCTTGCAAATGGCCAGTCCAATTCCAGAACCTGGGTATTCAGATTTGCCGTGTAAGCGCTGGAAAACTTTAAAAATTCTGATGGCATATTCATCTTCAAAACCTATCCCATTATCTCGAATTACAACTTTGTTATAAACCTGACCAGGAGGCAGTTCGTATTTCTCCACTTCGATTGCAGATAAAACTACAGACGTGATTTCAATACAGGGCGCTTGCTCAGCTTTGCGAAACTTGATAGAGTTGGAGATGATATTGGCAAAAAGTTGCTTCATTTGCGAAGAAATTGCTACAACTTCCGGCAAATTGGTGCTTTTGATTGTAGTTCCGGTTTCTTCTATTACCAATTCAAGATCAGCCAATACCTGGCGAAGTGTGGAATTGAGGTCTACATTTACGAAAGATTGTTTTGCAAGGGAAATTCTTGAAAACTCCAGGAGATCGTCAATGAGCTTTCTCATACTTTCGGCGGAGGCAGAAATTCTGGAGAGGTACAACTGGCCTTCATCTGGCATGATTGCGCTATACTTTTCGATAAGCCTGCTACCGAAGGTCGTTATCTTACGCAGAGGCTCCTGCATGTCGTGACTCGCAACAAATGCAAACTCTTCCAATTCACGATTGGAATGATACAACTCCTCTACTTTATTCTTTAAATCCTGTTCAATACTACGCTGGCTGCTTACATCCCTTATACTCCCAACAAATTTTACAGGTTGTCCATCGTCTCCGAAAATTGTTTTTGCCAGGGAATGAATGACCTTCACATTCTGCTTTGCGGTGATAATTCTGAATTCCAGGTTGAGCTTAGATTTAGTTGCTGCTGCCTTTGCACTTTCCGCGGCAATAAAATCTCTATCGAGCGGGTGAGCAAAAGATCTGGCAAAGGCCTGATCTATATCTTTAACACTTTCATCTACTTCATAAATATTATAAATGCCTCTTGACCAGTAAACCTTGTCAGCGCCAATTACCCATTCAAATGTGCCAAAATCTTCACTCTGGAATTGTTCCAAAAACAATTCCCTCGTTGCAAACGAAGTAAATGGCATACTCCAGGTAGAAAGGTCGGGCATCAATAAAAGATTATACAATTTTTCTCCATTACCAGAAGCCCCTGTATGTGGCGAAACAAAGAGGTAGAAATTTGCAAATACTCTCTCCCTGTTAGCCATTCGGTATATTACATATGACGTTCGGCTGGCTACAATTTTTTCAGCCATACTTAAATGGTGAAACAACCTATCAACCTGATAGTCATCTAATATATCAGTAAACAGTAATTGGTTTTCATCCAAATCACTATTACTGTACCCAAAATAATGCTGAAAAAGCTGGTTGACAAAAACGACCTTAAGGTCTCTTGCCCTTACTACGGCAATAAGACCCGGCATTGAATCCAGGACATCAAAAACAAAACCTGGTTCATGCACTTTATCCTTACTATCCATTTGACTTGCGCTCAACTATTTTTCCATTTACCTTTTTAACGTGATCTTTAAATAAAGTCTGTTATGCAATGAGAATTACTCAATATTAAACTCTTTAAATTGCCTCATTTTGTTGTAGAGTGTCTTCCTGTCAACGTTTAACAATTTAGCGGCTTTGCTCTTATTGAAATTTACCTGTTTTAGTGCATTCAGTATTACTTCATATTCTGCATCGAGATTGGCTGTTTTCAGTTGGTTACCAAAGGGAACCTGTGATGTGCCATGTGCGCTGCTTTGCTGCTGCGCCCCGTCCTTTCCGGAAGAATTACCTGCGGGGATAGCATCGAACTGCAACTTATAGAAATTACTGATCTCAAATGGCAACGAGCGCGCTTCGACAAAATCACCGTCGGTAAGTAAGGTGGCCCGCTTTACAACGTTTTTCAACTCGCGTAAATTGCCATACCAAATATAATTATTAAAAATCTCTATTACTTCTTTGCTAAAGGCTTTTACATCTTTACCGAGCTCTTCGTTTGTAAGTTGCAAAAAATGATTGGCAAAAAGCATAATATCGCTTGTGCGATCGCGCAAAGCCGGTACATCTATGCTGAATTCATTGAACCGATGGTATAGGTCTTCGCGAAACTTACCTGCCCGTGCTGCGTCCCACAATCGTTCATTGCTTGCAACAAGTATTCGTACATCGAGATCAATATCCTTTACGCCACCTACCCGCCTTATTTTTCGCTCCTGCACTACCCTGAGCAGGGACACCTGAATATCGTAAGACAAGTTACCAATTTCGTCGAGGAACACAGTGCCTTCATTGGCAATTTCAAGACTACCAATTTTTGTGTTCAGTGCTCCTGTAAAAGCTCCCTTTTCGTGCCCGAATAGCTCACTTCCTGCGAGTTCCTTTGAGAGTGCGCCACAATCGATTGCCACAAATGGCTTACCTGCTCTTTTGCTCTTCTGGTGAATTTGCTGAGCTATGGCTTCCTTGCCGCTACCACTTTCACCATAAATAATAACGCTAAAATTGGTAGGAGCAACCAAATCTATCTGTTTAACGATTACCTTGAATTCCGGGCTCTCTCCAAGAATATATTTCCCGCCAGGAAGTATTTTTGCTTTACTATTTATTTGGGTGTTCGGGGTAACAGACCTTGGCTGACTGTCCGTCCGGGGTTCCTGGGCAAGCGCCTTTTTTATAGTTAGTAAAATCTCATCGGGAAACAATGGCTTTGTTATGTAGTCATATGCACCCAGTTTCATTACCTCAACAGCATCCTTTACATCGCTATAGCCTGTAATTATAATAACCAGCGCATCGGGGTGGGCTGTTTTAATTTTAGCCAATAATTCGGCACCCGTCATATCATCTAATCTAAAGTCGCAAAGAACCAATGCCGGGACGTTCTTTTTCATCCATTCTATGGCCTCTTTTCCGCTGCCGGCGCTTGATACGTTGTATCCGTTCCTCGATAAGAATCTGTTCAACAACAGACACATGTCATTGTCATCATCAACTACCAGTATATTATGCATGTCTTTCAAAATTTATTCGTTCTATTTTTTTTTAGTTTCCTCACTCAACTATTTTCACCCTGGTTATTTTGGTATGCCCCCATTTCTTCCGAGATGAAGATTCCTTTACCTGCTGCACCTAAAAATGACCTCCTGATATTACTCCTTTTTTCCCTCCAAAAAGAAGGATGGCCAGGATAGAATATTATTGATCGCTATGCTAAAAGTACCTATAATAGTCAATACTTCCTATTGCCACGACAGGGTGTATAACTTCTTACTTTTTTAACCGGAAACGCAAGTACTTAAGCATAAGGCTATGCCCACACTGCCCGGATCTGAGCTACTGGTATCTGCATTTGTTCCCGGTATTTTGCAATTGTTCTCCTGGCTACATTATAGCCGAGGCCCGCCAATGAGGTCACCAATTGCTGATCGGTATATGGATGTTTTTTATCCTCGCTTTCAATGGCTTCTCTAATAGCAGACTGTATTACTTTATTACTAATAACATCTCCCTTTTTATCAGCTATACCTTCGCTGAACAATTTCTTTAAAAATATGAGCCCGAAATGGGTTTGCGCGTATTTGTTGCCTGTTATCCGGGAGATAGTAGAGATATCGAGACCAGAGATATCAGAAATATTTCGCAAAACCATTGGCTTTAGTAAACGTATATCTCCTTCTAAAAAGTACTCCCTCTGAAATTCAACTATACACTTCATTATTCGCAACATATTTTCCTCACGCTGTTTAACAGCATTTACAAACCATTGCGCATCATTGAGTTTTGCCCTGACGTACTGGCTTGCAGTGCGGTCTTTCTTGTTCATCTGGCTCACCAACTCGTCGTGCAAAGATTGGTTTACAAAAACTGAATCGGATTTTCCGGCGCAGAGTGTTACCTGTATATTAGATCCATTAATACCAATGAGATAATCGGGAATAATTGTGTTTTTGTGATCAATTGCAGATATTTCATTGACGGGATGAAATTTAAGCCCACCCACGAGCTGTAACACTGATTTCAACTCTGCATCATTTACTTTAAGGGCATGATGTATGCGTTCGAATTGGCGATGCATCAGGTCCTGGTAGTAATTATTCAGCAGATTAGTAGCCATTTTTACGGTAGGGTTTTGCTGATCCATATTTTTCAGCTGAATCAGCAAGCATTCGCGAATGCTTGTAGAGCCAATGCCAATGGGTTCAAGGGTTTGAACGAGCTCCAGTGCTCGCTGGACTGCTGGTGTTTCAATTACACGCTGAAAATGGAAAGACATGTCCTCGGCCACTTCGTCGACCGCCCTATCCATAAAACCTTCTCCATTCAGTGTGTCAATGATATACTCAGCGATCAGCCTGTCTTCATCGGGCAAATCTATCAGTTTCAGCTGGTTGTGCGCCTCCTCTTTAAAGGTAAGCACATTAACGATGGGTACATTTGGCGATTTTTCAGCATCAAAATAGTTCTGGTATTCTGACTTGTAGTCCGGCTTATCGTCATACATTACTTCGTCCCAGTCCTGATAATCCTGAACGGCGTCACAATCATTGTTCTCGTCGCCCTGATCATCGGTACTATCCGATACTTCAAGAAGTAAATTTGTTTCCAATTCTGCACTAATCCGCTGTTCCAGTTCCATCGCATTGAGGAAGAACAGGTTCAAAAGCTGAATTTGCTGCGGAAGAATTTTTAGCGTTTGCTTCTGGCTCTGTTGCTGAGTTATCATGAATGGAGGATTTTATCCCTGCCAGTATAGAAGCAAGGTTAGCGCCAAAAAAAAGTTTGAATGAAATTATATTTTCATACTAAATAAAGCAGTGAATTTAAACATAATACACGCAATACATGAAGAGTACACTATTAGATAGATTTCCCCTTCCCAACGAAATTCCCTTAATGGTGAGGAAATTGTTCTACATAACGTAGTTTTGTTTACAATGAAAAGGCGATTACTCTTTATCATTATTGCTTTCAGCATTTCATTTCTTATAATGGGTGCCTTATCGTTAGTTTCCATAGAACGGCTGAATACCTATATCGCATATTCAGACCTGATGGATCACTCCGGTTTTGTACTGGATAAAATTTTCTCGGTAGAAAAGGGCATCAGAGATATAGACCGGACAGAACGTGGTTATATGATTACCCATGACACGATGTACATCAGGCTCTTACACAACTCCATCGATAGTATTCACCGTAATATTGAAAGGCTGAGAAAATTGACAATTGACAACAATGAATTTCAAAAAAATATAAATTCATTTGATACGGCCATTAAGTCGAGAATAATAGCGGTAAATGCGAATCTAACCTATGTAGACACCTCAAAATCCTCAACACTTTCCAAATTCTATTTTTTGAGCAGGCAGCAAATGCTTGATTGTTCCAGGTTACTCAAAAAAATGCACGATAGTGAAAACGAGCTGAAAGCTGACCGATACAGAAGTGAGTTGATTTATGCTGACCTGACTACAAAGACCATTAAATGGCTACTATTTGTTTTTTGCATTATTACTCTGTTCTTGTTTACACTGATGCTCAAAGAACTTGGGGGACGCATGCGTTACCAGGATGAACTACAGGCCAAAGTGATAGACCTGAAACGATCTCATAACGAGTTGCAGGAAATTGCATACGTTGCGTCGCACGACCTGCAGGAGCCACTCAGGAAAATACAGGTTTTCAGCAATATGCTTTTGTACCTGAAAACTGACCTGAAGAATGCTGAATTCAGGGAAACGCTAACGCGGATCAATAGTTCTGCATTCCGGCTACAATCACTGATCAATGACCTGATGAGCCTCACCAGCCTGACCAATACCAATGAGCCTAAAAAAGCAACAAATATTCACCGCATGTTGCAATTTATTATTAGTGATTTTGAAATCAGGATAAATGAATTGGGTGCGCAAATAACTGTAAATCAATTACCGCAAATAATGGGATACGAGCACCAGCTAAAAATATTGTTTAATGCACTGCTCGATAATGCTATGAAATTTACAAAGGCTGGCGTTTCCCCGTATATATCGATTGTTGCTGAGAATTTAACAGGAAAGGACTTGCAGGAAATAAATCCGAATTTGCAGGGCAAGAGATTCAATTGTATCATAGTATCTGATAATGGGATTGGCTTTGATCAGGAGTTTATTGCAAAAATGTTTCAGATCTTCCAACGGCTACATACAACCGACTATGACTATGACGGGAAAGGAATTGGCCTGGCTATTTGCCAACGGGTAATGGCCAATCATGAAGGCTACATTGTAGCGGAAAGCACACCCGATCTGGGGGCTTCATTTAAGTTATATTTCCCGGTTGAAGAGTAATGTTTCACAATAATGGGCCTAATAATACCATTTTGTCGGCATGGGTTGTCTGCAGTCGGTATTAAACAAGGTCGGAACACTGAAAACTAAATCTATTTCAGGCAATTAGGGTTTGCTGAAAAAGTTACATCTCTTGTCCACTACGAGTTTGAGCATGAAATTTGCTTTGCAGATGCACGGTGTTAGAAGACTATGCTTCAATAACCTACATCTAATCTAAGTTCTACGCCTCCAGGGTAGGGCTTTTTCAACCATGATCCGAGGGCCTACTCCCAATGTCATTAACTTTAGGATTTATCATTGTCCCCCACTGTAGTTCAACACTTTCAGTGTTGGTGTTTTACGATTATCGTCCACCGGCTTCACCGGTGGCTATTGTTGTTGAAGCCTTATCAGGCTTCCTTGTATTAGTAACATTTGGCTACACCCCCAGCTATTATTATTCTGCCCCATTTGGAGCTTTGGGTCGACCCATCGACTTTTTCAACAAAACTAAATATTGCAAGTACCATTAAACTGGTGCGCTCAAATGAAGGGATCACCAAATAAATGCCTAGAACAATGCGAGCCGAGTTAAGATTACCCTCAAATTAAAAGAGCGCCTTTAATCCCGGCAATAGTGCAAGTAAATGGCACAGCAAGAAGGGCTGCCTTTTTGAGGCAGCCCCGGTAATATTGCTTATAAGTCCTAAGTTCATAGTCTCAGGCCATTAGGGGCGGCTATTTTGTAGCTGCTAAATAGTCTTTTACTTTATCCTTATGCACCATACCT
>CANCOG010000120.1 GCA_947379685.1 Flavipsychrobacter stenotrophus
TACAACATTACCCGTGAAGATCAGGATGCATTTGCTGTTCAGAGCTACAAGCGCAGCCAGGCTGCAATTGAAGCAGGTTTGTTTGTAAACGAAATTGTACCGGTTGTTGTTCCCCAGAAAAAAGGCGAGCCAATCGTTATTTCTAAGGACGAAGAACCATACAATGTAAAGTTCGATAAGATCCCTACGCTCCGCCCGGCCTTCATTAAGGACGGTACCGTTACAGCTGCCAATGCCAGCACCATGAACGATGGCGCTACCGCTCTGTTACTCATGAGCAAAGAAAAGGCTGAGGCTCTTGGATTGAAACCGTTGGCTAAGATCATTGGCTACGCCGATGCTGAACAGGCTCCGGAGTGGTTCACCACTACCCCATCAATTGCTGTTCCTAAGGCAGTTGCCAAGGCTGGCCTTAAAATGGAAGACATCAACTATTATGAGCTGAATGAGGCTTTTAGTGTGGTTTCCATTGTAAACGCGCAAAAAATGAACCTCCGCGACGACCAGGTGAACGTAAACGGTGGTGCTGTTTCAATTGGTCACCCATTGGGAAGCAGCGGTGCGCGTATCATTACTACGCTTATAAATGTACTCAGCCAGAAAGATGCTAAATATGGCGTTGCCGGTATTTGCAACGGTGGCGGTGGTGCAAGTGCCATTGTTATTGAAAGAATGTAATTGTGTTTCCTCTCAGACACGTAAATTGTCAGAAGGGAAAATAGGAATATTTGTACAGCCACACCTCCAATAGGGGTGTGGCTGTTTCTTACCTGTAGATGGTAACCTCGTTTAGAAAATGTCAAGAGTAACGGCCCTGCAAATTTTTTGTCTTTTATCCTGTAGCTTTACACTGCAACCGATAAACATACCGCATTGAAGCAAATAAAAGGACTGGACTCTTTAAGGGCACTGGCTATTATTATAGTCATTTATGCCCATTGGACCGTAGTTACCTTTAACCCCAACCCCATCATCAACTTTATCAATGAATACATTGTCCCTGACGGCCACACAGGGGTCGATCTTTTCTTTGTGCTGAGTGGTTTTTTGATTACTTCTATCTTGTTGAACGCAAAGGAAAAAAGCAAACCAACAGCTTATTTATCCGTTGTAAAAAACTTCATGATACGAAGGGCACTACGCATATTCCCCGTCTATTACTTAATGATTTTTACACTGCTCGCAATTGGCTACGAAGGCGTTAAGTTAGATCTTGGATATCTGCTCACATACACGTCCAATATTCACTTCTTCAGGACAGGCCAATGGGGGGCCTTAGGCCATACTTGGTCATTGGCAGTAGAAGAGCAGTTTTATATTTTCTGGCCCTGGCTCATTCTTTTCGTCAATAATAAATACCTGAAGTACGTTTTTATAGGTTCAATAATAGTGAGTACTTTATGTAATTACTATTGCTATTACGTAATTGATCGGGGCTCTTTTCCCTTCCTCGTTTTCAATTGCATAGAATGTTTCGGCATAGGTGGCTTCTATGCATGGGCCAGGTTAAACGAAGCTCATTCCAGAAAATTCGAGCAGTGGGTATTCCCCTTATTCCTCGCTTGCCTGCTCATCTACTTTTACTGGCGTTACCAGCATGGAGCTTTCTGGAATTACACAACATTTTTATTCAGGATCGTTGATGGACTCATCGCATTGCAACTCATCATTTGGGTAATGAATAACCGGGTGCATTGGATACAGAAATACGTATTAGAAAACCGCGTTTTGAATTACATTGGCAAGATCAGCTATGGTATCTACCTGTTTCATGACCCGCTGCAACCGCTGTATGATGGCTTCATGGGTCGCCTGATGACCCGGCACCCTGGCCTGCCTGCATTTCTTGGTAATTATTACTTTTCTTATGCAGCCAAAATCGTCATCTTACTGATCATTTGTTCCCTCTCTTACCGGTTTTTCGAACTGCCTTTTCTAAATCTAAAGAAGCGGTTTGCATACCAGAACTGAGCGCCGTTCAATTCAGTAATCAAAAACCTTTGCTGTGTGGTAGTTGGTATATTGCTCCTCGGTGAAAATATTTTTTAGCCGGTCATCGAGTAATTTCTTTTGGGCAAAGAACTCATCGTATCCTGCAGAAGGGTTGGAGCCCCTAAGCGAATCTGCCGTTCTATAGGCCAGAAATGCATTATACGTTTTTTCCTTTTGCTGTGGGGTAAGTTTCAGATTTGTGGCTGCGGTTTCAGCTTCAAGTTGCGCAGCTTGAGCTATGGTCCGGGAACTATCCTGCCGAGTATGAACAAGCTGTATCTGGTGGCGTTCCCAGGGCCATGATGGTGTTTGTGCCATAGTTGAATAACCAAACATCAACAATAAAATGAGTACAGTAGCTGGCTTCAACAGATATCCTTTTGATAAAGTTACTCAGAATGCCGAAATATACAAAATGACCCCTTGCGCTTATTATTTCAGTTCCACAATAAAAATTTACCTGCCACGTTGAATTGTTTTTGTTAGTTTTCGGTGACATTTCTCATTCATTGTAGCCATCGCACTTGCCTAAAATCATTTTACACTTGAAACTCCTTGCTGCTTTGGCCCTGTTCGCTTTGTCGTTAGCAACGAAGACTTTTGCCCAAACGGAGTTTACACATTTTTGTGGCGAAAAAGACTGCAGCCAAAGTGCAATTGCCCACATAACTGATAATACAGGCAATGTTTACCTGCTAGCCTCAAAGTACCAATTCTTCCCTGGCCCCGGTATGCCGATAGAAGGGTCGGGCGTTAACCTTTACCTGTATAAATTCGACACTGCCGGACGCATGTTATGGCAACAAAATATCTCACCAAATTTATCCCCGAGAATTCAAGGCGCTGTTCCGGGAGAACTGAAATTAACGGGCAATATGTTATTCATCCCCTTGGGCATTCCGGGCGAATGCCACACTGAGCATATGAATAGCCCAACCAATTATAATGCCGGGATACTCGTGAATACCGGGAATGGCTCAGTTTACTACCAGAAGGCATTCCGTTATGATAGGGCTATTACCCCCTGCTATGTCTCCGACAGTTGCCCGGACTTACACTTCATCAACGCATTCACTCACAAGGATAATAGCGTCACTTATCTTGACTACATCATCAGGCAATCACTAATGCCTCCGGACCCGCACGACGGATTAAGGCGATACAGTGCCAGACAAGAATTAATAGTGGAGGAGCGCGATGACACGCTTGGATTTATTGGAGCTCATACCTATTACCGTGCAAAAGGGCAGTTGGATGGTAACGTATATCATGATTCATTTACTGACCAATTTATTGTTTGCGATACGGATGGACTGCATTTCTTCAATAAAGACTGGACTTTTGATAAAACTATCATTGTACCAACAATTGATGAAGTTAATTATCCTGGTTACACCATTACTTACAACAAAGATTTTTATGTGGTCAATTATGGTTTGGCGCACTACGAAAAGACACAGAGCTACAAAACTGCGGTGTACACGAAGAACGGAATACTGATTTCTGTAAAAGAGAGCCCGAGGTACGAGGTGCTAAATATTTCTGGAGACAATATCATTTTCGCCGTACCGCCCCCCAATAAGTTTACAGAAAATGAAAACACTAACCAATCGCTGACACTGGTGCGTATGGATCTACGTCAGAAACTGATCAGCGAACAACATATTGGCAAGCCGCACCTACGGTTAAAATGTATGACACTGCATAGAAATGAGCTTTTGATTACCGGCACTTATGCAACAAGCCAGTTAGGTGAAGGCGAACAAAAACCAGACGTTTTATTTGTTTATCGCGAACGCATAGATAGATAATTAGATAGGCGTTACATTTAAATTAAAATCAACTCCCCGTAATTGCAAAAAATAGCTAAGAATGAAAATATGCTCACCCGACTCGGCTTTGGGCACTAAAAAAAACGCATTGTCTATTTACTAACCAAACTGCCAACCGCTTACCCCATCAAAATATCTGAGGCACCTTCACTTAGTGCATTAGCGACTCATTAAAAGTGTCTTTAAAATAAGCAGGCTACCACTTTCATGAATTGATTTTTAACTTTTGATTTCCCCTATATTTGCAATACAAACAACAGCAGATGAATAAGATACTTGTAACAGGTGGTTGCGGATATATAGGTGGCCATACGATTGTTGACTTGATAGAAAACGGATTTGAAGTAATATCGGCAGACGACTTGTCAAGGGGTTCAGCAAAAATGCTGGCGGGCATTGAGAAAATTGTGGGTAAGCCAATAAAGAACTATAAAGTAGACCTTTGCAATCTCGATGACACAGAAGCTATCTTCCTGGAAAACCCGGATATTGTGGGTATCATCCATTTCGCAGCTTTCAAATCAGTACCGGAATCAGTTGACGACCCGTTGATGTACTTCAGAAACAACTTCAACTCACTTATTAATATCCTCCACTGCGCTAATGAGTTCGATGTGAACAATTTCGTATTCTCGTCGTCTTGTTCAGTATATGGTAACCCCACTGAATTACCTGTTGTAGAAACATTGTCCTTTCAGGAGCCAGAATCGCCATACGCCCGCACTAAGCAGGTTGGGGAGGCTATTTGCCGAGACTTTACCAATGTAAACAAGCACTTCAATACTATTCTGCTCCGTTATTTTAATCCAGCTGGCGCGCATAACTCAGTGAACATTGGTGAGTTTATGGAAAAGCCTGAAAATGTAGTACCGGTCATCACCCAGACTGCGATCGGCAAGCGTAAGGAAATGACCGTGTTTGGTACCGACTACGATACCCGTGACGGATCATGCGTGCGTGACTACATCCATGTTATGGATATTGCAAATGCACACACCCGCGCATTGCAATATATTATCGAAGACCGAAACAAGGCTAATTGCGAGGTATTCAATCTCGGCACTGGTAATGGAGTAACAGTACTAGAGTTAATAAAGGCGTTTGAAAAAGTATCTGGCCTGAAACTGAATTACAAGGTAGGCCCACGCCGTCCGGGTGATGTCGTGGAAGTATATGCCAACAATAACCGCGCACGTACCCTCTTAGGCTGGGAAACCCGCTACGACCTCGATGCCATGATGGACACCTCCTGGCGCTGGGAGCAGGCACTCGCAGCAGCAGCGGCGGCAAAAAAAGAACTCGTAAAAGAATAGTTTATACATACGTAGATACTCAAACAGGCTGTACCGGAAGGGCAGCCTGTTTCAATTTGAAGCCAGCGGACGCTATACACTATCATCAATTATAACCCAGGTGTGCTACACTTCCTAAGTATGCCACACCTATAAACTGCCAAAACCGACAACACTTTCGATAGCAACCAACGCTTTACAAACTCCACGCCCTCAATCATAGTATCAGCACATAAAAATGAACTTGCGCTTCTCTGCGTAATCCCCTGCCCCCTTTGCGTGAACCATAATTACACCCCAAAATACCTTTTTTAATCTAATATATTAACTAATCATCCAATCGGCGTAAATTCGCAACCTGATAAAAAAACAGTAAAGTATATGCAGGATCAACAAACTCCAGAACAACAACTGAACATCGAACTGACCGAAGAAATGGCAGATGGTACCTATGCCAACCTCGCAATCATTACTCATTCTTTTGCCGAATTCGTGATCGACTTCGTAAATGTAATGCCTAACGTGCCAAAGGCTAAGGTAAAGTCTCGTATTGTAATGACTCCCCAGCACTCAAAAAGGCTGATGAAGGCCCTGATCGATAATGTAAAGCGCTTCGAAGCTCAATACGGCAATATCAAGGATCAGGAAACACAAACTATGCCGTTCAACTTCGGCACCCCAACTGCACAAGCCTAATTTTATTCTTAGCCTGTCGGCGGGTGGTTAATTGTTAATGACAAGTTGGGCAAAACACCCGATTGATCATTAACAATTAACCATTAATAATTAAAAAAAATGAACGACAAAATACTGATCCTCGACTTTGGGTCGCAGTTCACTCAACTGATAGCACGCCGGATTCGTGAACTCAACGTGTATTGCGAGATACAGCCTTGCACAAAACCAGTTCCTGCAGGTGATGCCTCGCTAAAAGGCATCATCCTTTCCGGCAGCCCGTTTTCTGTCAACGACCCGAAAGCGCCAAAGCCAGACATAGCAGCCCTTGCTGCTCATGCGCCGGTTTTGGCAGTGTGTTATGGAGCCCAGCTTCTGGCACAGCAATCTGGCGGAGAAGTAGGACAGTCGACCCATAGGGAATACGGCCGTGCACACCTGAATGATCTGCAGCACAACGACCCGCTGTTCTCAACCATAACTGATGGTTCACAAGTTTGGATGAGTCATAGTGACACAGTGAAACAACTGGCTGAAGGGTTTACTTTATTGGCTCGTACAGAAAGTATCCCGGTTGCTGCGTTTAAAGCTCCTGCCAGTTATGCGCCAAATCCGGTTTATGGAATCCAGTTCCACCCGGAGGTTACACATAGTATTGATGGAGGACAGTTACTCAAAAATTTCGTTACCGATATTTGTAATTGCACACAGGACTGGACACCAGCTGCATTTATACACGAGACCGTTGAACGTATTAAAGTACAGGCAAACGGCGGAAAAGTAGTAATGGCATTAAGTGGCGGTGTAGATTCCACAGTTGCTGCCATGCTCATTAACAAGGCTATCGGCGAAAATCTTTACTGCATTTTTGTTGATAACGGGCTATTGCGTAAGGGCGAGTTTGAACAAGTGCTGGAGGGCTACAAACACCTTGGACTAAACACTAAGGGTGTAGACGCCAAAGAACGCTTTTACAGTGAACTTGCGGGCGTTTCTGACCCCGAAAAAAAGAGAAAGATCATTGGCCGCTTGTTCATAGAAGTATTTCACGAAGAAGCTGTAAGACTTCAAGATGTTAGCTTCCTCGGTCAGGGTACAATTTACCCCGACGTGATCGAATCCATGTCAATCCATGGACCTTCTGCGACAATTAAGTCACACCACAATGTGGGTGGGCTGCCGGAGATCATGCACCTGACACTGATAGAACCATTGCGCGCCTTGTTTAAAGATGAGGTTCGCCGCGTGGGCCGCGAAATGGGTATCGATGATATTTTTATAGGCCGCCACCCCTTCCCGGGGCCAGGCCTGGGTATCCGCATTCTGGGCCCGGTCGATGCCACCAAGGTAGCCATGCTGCAGGAAGCAGATGCCATATACATTCAGCACCTCCGCGACAGCGGCTGGTACCATAAAGTATGGCAGGCTGGTGCAATATTGCTGCCCGTGCAAAGTGTGGGCGTAATGGGCGATGAGCGCACCTACGAATTCACCGTAGCACTCAGGGCCGTATCTTCAGTCGATGGCATGACTGCCGACTGGTCGCACCTTCCTTATGAATTATTGGGCCGCATTTCAAACGACATCATTAACCGAGTTCGCGGAATTAACCGTGTGGTCTATGATATCAGCTCTAAACCACCGGCTACAATAGAATGGGAATAACAGTGGAATTTTAAGAAATTAATTTTTACTTTTAATGGCAATTGCAGGATGCAGTTGCCATTATTCTTTTGCGACTATTGGCATACTAACCAATGTGTTCTGCAAAACTATTTTGAAACAACTATCCATTTCCAGAAAATGACTATGCGTAAACTTGCCACCCTCTTATTGCTCACCATATTTGCCATCAGCTTTGTCGGTGATGCCCATGCCCAGTTCTGGAAAAAGAAATCGAAGCGGCACAGCCACAAGCATCACAAGAACAAGAAAGACAAAGAAGAAGAGCAAACAGAAAAAGCAGGAAAAACAGAGGATGTAAAACAACCCGAAGAGAAGCCGGCGAAAAAATCGAAGGCAGATCGCAAAAAGGAAAAGAAAGAACAGAAGAAGAGGGAAAAAGAAGAAAAAAAGAAGAAAGAACGGGAAGAGAAAAAAGAGAATAAAGATAAGAAAAAGAAAGGCAAAAAGGGTGCTGCAAACAGCGATAAGTCCGCCAACACTGCACCGGTGATCAAAAAATGGTCAGATATTGAGTATGCCGTAAGTCAGAAAAAAGCCCATTACCGCATCGATATCCTGGCCCCCTTGTACCTCGATGAATTGGTAAAGAATGGCTACCCGGTAAAAAACATTCCGGAGAAAGCCGTTGCCGGACTCGACTTTTACAAAGGCGTGCAGATAGCGGCAGATACGCTGAAAAAAGCGCAGTTCGATATTGACATTTATGTACACGATGTAGCCTCATTGCTGGAATCAACGGACATGCTCGTGAATAAAAACATGATGGATTCCGCTGACCTGATCATTGGAGCGGTTAGTGCAAAAGATGTCGCTCAATTGGCTCGTTACGCCAAAACAAAAAATATCAATTTTATTTCCACCCTCACTACCGCCGACGGCAGCGTAAAAGATGATCAGTATTTCACTATACTACAGCCGTCGCTCAAAAGTCATTGCGAATGGATAGCCGAAGACATAATGAAGATTCACACCAAAAAGAAACCAGTTTTAATACACCGTACAAAATCACCCGAAGACGATAATGCATATAAATACCTTATTGCTGATAAAGACCATAAAAATACCTTCACCCAGTTATTGAGCAACACTATTCCCGGTAAAGATCTGCTCATTCCCTTGATCGACACCAGCAGCACCAACTTTATCGTATCCGCAACCATGGATAATGGGTATGCCGATAGCCTTCTTGAAAAACTCCGTTCCGATTTTCCAGGCGTTCGTTTTGAGATATACGGCATGCCCTCCTGGAGCACCCCAATGTTGGCAAAAAAATCGGAAGGTTACCACAATATTTCCATCAACCTAACCGCGCCGTTTAGCTATGACCAACAATCGGCACAGGGAAAATACGTAGCAAAAGTGTTTAAGAAAGAATATGGTGGCAAACCTCAGGATATGGTTTACAGGGGCTACGAAACAATGTTCTGGTACGCCAACCTGCTGAAGCGCTATGGTACCATTTTCAACAAACAATACGCCGACTACGAAACAGCCCCCTTCACCAAATTTGATATAAAACCACAATGGGACCAGACCGGAAACGTGATCTACCACGAAAACAGACACATTGTACTCACCACTTATAAAAATGGCGTGATCTCTACCAGGGAGTAAATTGACTATTTTCGTTACCCAGCCTGCATTTTACAACAATCCAACGCCATATTCAAAATGTACTTGACCTCGTCAACAGGAATATCCACGTCGGGGTCTATCAACATAATTTTCATCCTGGAACGTTGTTCCTGCAACAAACTTGGGTGATCAATAAATTTACCTTCAACAATACCAATGTAAGGAACACCATTTTACTTTTGTACCCACAAGTAACAAAACCGTTTCCCCTTATGGCAATAAAAAGGCATACCGTATCTCCATACCTCTGTCACTTCACTATCTAGCCCAACTATCAATCCCCGCAAAAAAAGCAGGCAGCTTTTCACCGGTTCAGTCTGTTGCAGAAAATATCGATCAGTTTCTTTGAGCATAAATAACCGAAGTACACGCCTTCCAGCGGAAAATTAAACAATATCCATAAAATCCTACACGTACCGAATCTGTACAATTGATTTTCGTAAATTCAACTACCCCCCAATGAGATGAACTTTACAGAACTTTCTTTGCGGCTTTGCCCCTATTCTATGAAATTCACGTTCAACTAACCGGTAACCGCGCCTTGGCGTCTTTGCGCGACACAGGCAACGCGCCTCCATCTATGCAATCAACTCCCTGAAAGACACCCCCTCCCAACAAATACCCCTTTTCGTACTGTGTACATTGAATTTTGAATTAGATTACTTTTGCGGCTTAAAAGCTATTATGACCATACATAGAGAAGGCTATAAATACATAACCATTGCTACCATTTTGGGTATTGCTATCTGGTATTCCGCCTTTGCATTCATTCCGCATTCATTCATGTGGATCTCCTGCATCCTTTCATTCGTTTACTTCCTGCTGTGGCTTTGGGTGGTTTCCTTCTTCCGAATGCCATCCCGCACGCTTACAATTGGCGCGGATAAGATCATTTGCCCCGCCGATGGAAAAGTCGTTGTAATCGAAGAAGCTATGGAGCCCGAGTATTTCAAGGACAAACGCCTCCAGGTTTCCGTATTTATGTCACCCCTCAACGTACATGTTAACCGTAACCCTATCAGCGGACTAATAAAGTACGTTAAATACCATCCCGGTAAGTACCTCGTAGCATGGCACCCAAAATCTTCAACCGAAAATGAGCGTACCACAATAGTAATTGGCAACAACAAAAGCGAGATACTTATGCGCCAGATCGCAGGAGCCCTTGCCCGCCGTATTTGCTATTATGTAAAAGAAGGCGATAAAGTAGAACAGACCGGCGAATTTGGCTTCATCCGATTCGGCTCACGCGTCGATCTTTACCTTCCACTCGGCACAAAACTCGATGTTAAGATCGGTGATATTGTCAAGGGCGGCGTTACTACAATTGGCAGTATCTGATCATTTTTAAATCCTACTTTTACCCCCAAGTTGTGGCACACTTCAAAAGTGTGCCACAACTATTTTCGACTATCGAGCTTTGCGCCCAAAAAATGAAATTTGCGCTTCTCTGCGTAAAATCTCTGCGCCCTTTGCGTGAACGGAAGTGTTCCTCACCAAATCAATCCAGCTTAAACGTAATCGGCTGCGTGAAATACACTTTCACCGGTACCCCGTTATTCTTCCCTGGCTTCCACCTCGGCATAGCAGAGATAACCCTGAGCGCCTCTTCATCGCAGCCCGCACCAATTCCGCGCGTCAATTTGGGGTTGCTGATTGTTCCATCCTCATTTACGACAAACTGAACACCAACCCTGCCCTCTATTCCTGCTGCTTTGGCCTGTTCAGGATATACCATATGTTCTCCAAGGTACTTATTGAGATCGCCATTAAACTCCGGCATTGGGTCCACATACTTCAGCGGCTCTAGAATGACAGGTGTAGTAACAACACCCGTCCCCGGCTTAGGGGTTACAGGGCCGCTTCCTATTCCTATTCCCGCAGTATCTATATTATTGCTGCTCGGCCCCGGGTTCGCATCGTGCATAACCCCAACAGGCTTCATCTGGTCTTCCGGCTTAATGTCGTCATTGGTAATAACCGGAGGGGTAAGTTTCTCAGTGCGTGTAGTAGCTGGTGGTGGCGGCGGTGGGGTAATTTCCTTGGGAATTACCTTTTC